>JBIKMY010000105.1:0-7006 GCA_044358945.1 Rubrivivax sp. | reverse complement strand
TGGCGATGGCGGAGTTGCAGCCGTGGGCGATGTTCGCGAAAGGCCCGCCGTGGATGAAGGCCGGGTTGTTCTCCAGCGTCTGCACGAGGTTGGGTTGGATGGCGTCACGCAGCAACGCCGTCATCGCACCCTGGGCCTGCAGGTCGGCGGCGGTCACGGGCTTGCCGTCCAGCGACGTGGCCACCACGATGCGCGCGATGCGGGCCTTCAGGTCGGCCAGGCTGGTGGCTAGGCACAGGATGGCCATGATCTCGGAGGCCACCACGATGTCGAAGCCGTCTTCACGCGGGTAGCCATTGCCCGGGCCGCCCAGGCCGATGGTGATGTCTCGCAGCGCGCGGTCGTTCATGTCCACCACACGCTTCCAGGTGATGCGGCGCAGGTCGATGCGCAGTGCATTGCCGTGATGGATGTGGTTGTCGATCAGCGCCGACAGCAGGTTGTGCGCCAGGGCAATGGCCTGGAAGTCGCCCGTGAAGTGCAGGTTGATGTCTTCCATTGGCACCACCTGCGCGTAGCCGCCCCCGGCCGCACCGCCTTTTAGGCCGAACACCGGCCCGAGTGAGGGCTCGCGCAGGCAGACGATGGCGCGCTGCCCGATGCGGTTGAGCGCATCGCCCAGGCCCACGGTGGTGGTGGTCTTGCCTTCGCCTGCCGGCGTGGGGTTGATGCCGGTGACCAGCACCAGGCGGCCGTCGGGGCGGCCCTCCAGCGAGCGCAGGTGCGGCAGCGTGATCTTGGCCTTGTGGTGCCCGTAGGCCACCAGGGCGTCGTCGGGCAGCCCCAGGCGCTCGCGTGCGATCTGCGCCACGGGCAGCAGGGTGGCCTTCTGGGCGATCTCGATGTCGGACAACATGCGCGGGCCTCCGGGTGAAGCGTATGGGCGAAGCGGTCAGGCGGCCTGGTCGGCCGCCGAGGTGAAGCTGTCGGCGAAGAACTCGTCAGCGGGCAGGCCGCAGCGGGCGGTGAAATCCCGCTCGGCCGACTCCACCATGATGGGTGCGCCGCAGGCGTAGACCTGATGGCCTGAGAGGTCCGGCAGGTCGGCCATCACGGCCTGGTGCACGAGGCCGGTGCGGCCCGTCCAGCCGTCTTCAGCCTTGGGCTCGCTGAGCACGGGCACGTAGCGCAGATGCGGCAGGCGCGCAGCGGCGGCCTCGGCCCAGTCGTGCAGGTACAGGTCGGCCTTGCTGCGGCAGCCCCAGTACAGCACCGCCGGCCGGGTGATGCCCTTGAATTCCATGTGCTCAATCAGCGCCTTGATGGGCGCAAAGCCCGTGCCGCTGGCCAGCAGCACCATCGGCTTGTCGGATGTCTCGCGCAGGAAGAAGCTGCCAAACGGCCCTTCCATGCGCAGGATGTCCTTTTCCTTCATGGCGCCGAAGACGTGGTCGGTGAACTGGCCACCGGGCATGTGGCGGATGTGCAGCTCGATGGCCGGCGGCGTGCCCAGCTGGTGCGGCGCATTGGCCATGCTGTAGCTGCGCCGGGCGCCGTCGCGCAGGATGAACTCCACGTACTGGCCGGCCCGGTACTGCAGGTTCTGGTTGGCGGGCAGTTGCAGCTTGAGCACGGCCACGTCGGCCGTGGGCTTGTCGATGGCCATCACGCGTGAGGGCAGCTTGAGGATGGGGAACTCGCCCGCACCGGGCACGCTGCGGGCTTCGACCACGCAATCCGTCTGGGGCGTGGCGCAGCAGGTCAGGATGAAGCCGGCGGCCTCCTCATCAGCCGACAGCGCCTTGGACTGGTGAGCGCCATGGATCACGCGGCCTTCCAGCAGGCGGCTCTTGCACGAGCCGCAGGCGCCGTCGCGGCAACCATAGGGCAGGCCGATGCCCTGGCGGATGGCCGCGGCCAGGATGCGCTCGTCGCGGTCGACGGTGAAGCTGCGTTCTGCGGGCTTCAGGGTGACGGTCAGGCTCATGGTGGAGGTCGGTGGATACTTGAAGCCGACGATTGTGCCCCGCCGGATCTTTCAGCACCGCCTCCCATGCCTCAGCCCTTGCGCGCTCAGCGTCGGCCCACACTGCTGATCGTCGGTTGCGGTGACGTGGGGCTGCGGGTGCTGAAGCTGCTGGCCGGGCGCTGGACCGTGTGGGCGCTGACCTCGTCGCCCGAGCGCATGCCGGCCCTGCGCGCGGCGGGGGCCATGCCGCTGCTGGGCAATCTGGACGACCCGGCCACCCTGGGCCGTTTGGGCGGCCTTGCTGACCGCGTGCTGCACCTGGCGCCGCCGCCCGGTACCGGCCACACCGACCCGCGTACCGCTCACCTACTGCGTGCGCTGGCGCGCGGCGGGCGCATTGCTCGGTTGGTTTATGGCAGCACCACAGGCGTGTACGGCGATTGCGGCGGTGAATGGGTGGACGAGACCCGGGCGGTGAACCCCGCCACCGACCGCGCCCGCCGCCGCGTGGATGCCGAGGCGCGGCTGCGCCACTTCGGGCGCCACAGCGGGTGCCAGGTGACGATCCTGCGCATTCCCGGCATCTACGCGCTGGACCGCGAGGGCGGCGACCCGCGCGAGCGCGTGCGCCGCGGCTCTCCGGCCTTGCTGCCTGCCGATGATGTTTACACCAACCACATCCACGCCGACGATCTGGCCTTCGCCTGTGTGCGGGCGCTGACGTGCGGCCGGCCGCAGCGCACGGTGAACGTCTGCGACGACACCGACCTGCGCATGGGCGACTACTTCGACCTGGTGGCACAGTTGTGGAACCTGCCGCATCCGCCGCGCGTGTCCCGCGCGCAGGCCCTGGCCACCTTGCCGCCCATGATGATGAGCTTCATGAGCGAATCGCGCCGACTGCACAACGCGCGCATGAAGCGCGAATTGGGCGTGGTGCTGCGTTACCCCTCGGTGCGCGAGGGCCTGGCGGCGACGCCAAGCTGAGCCCGCGGCTCCCGGCCTACACCCCCTTGGGGCGCCTGAGCGCCTTCATGCGGTCCACGCTGTGCACGGTGACGTCCACGCCTTGGCCCTTGCGCAGCAGTTGCAGCTTCACATCCCGCTCTGATGGTCCGCCAGTCCACAGCGTCTTCCACAGCGCCTCCAGCGTGCGCACGCCTTGACCGTCGATGCTGACGATGGTGTCACCCGCCTCCACGCCGGCCACATCTGCCGGGCTGTCCTCGTTGACCCTGAGCACCCGCAGACCGGCCTCGGTTTCCGCCGCTTGAAGGCCCAGCCAGGCCCGCTGACTGGCCGGCCCCACGCCGCGGGTTCGCATCTCCTGCAGCACGGGCTTGAGCAGGTCGATGGGGACGAACATGTTGCCCGCTTGGCGGGGCGCGCCCGGCGTGCCCATCGCGTCGGCCACCCACAGCGACCCGATGCCCACCAGTTCGCCCTGGTCGTTGAACAGGCCGGCGCCGCTGTGATCGCGCCGCGCCGGGGCGGTGAAGAGGGCGCCGTCGATGTGGTACTCCCAGTTACCGGAAAACGGGCGCCGGGCCAACAGGCGTGCCATGCTGACCGCCCCGGTGTCCCCGCCGCTGACCACCACCACGGGGCTCTGCGGTGTCAGGGAGGCGGCCTGACCCAGCGGCACCGCCTCCAGCTTCACCGGCACCAGCGTCTGTACCAGGCCGAAGCCTGTGGCCAGGTCGTAGGCGACCACGCGCGCCGGCAACTGGCGGCCGTCGTCCGTGACGATCTCCACGTCTTCAGCTTCCAGGATGAGATAGCCGATGGTCAGGACCAGACCGTCGTCACTGATCACCACCCCCGATCCTTGCCGCTGGGCGCCCAGCGTGGCGCTGGAGCGTGCGTCTTCCACCGCCTTGGCCGTCAGGCCAACCACGGCATCGCTGGCGCGCTGCAGGGCGCGCGACTGGGTTTCCAGGCCTTGACCCGCGGCCCCGGCTGAACCCAGGGCCAAAAGGGTGCTCAGGCCCCAGGCCATGATGGACGCAACTCTCATGGAACCTCCGCTACAAGGCCATGAGCATGCCCGTGTCCCGTTCCCGAGAGATTGACGTGGGTATGTACGTGTGACGGCTGCAGGTCCTGGCGCCGCCTCAGCGGCTGCACGAGGAGCCGCCGCCTCAGCGGCGGCGCCAGGGGCCGCTTCGCCGCCAGTGGCGAATCATCAGCCAGCCGCCCAGCATACCGCCCAGGTGGGCGAAGTGGGCGATGCCGCTGCCGCCCCACACACCCATCAGCAGTTCGATGCCGCCGAACAGGATCACGAAGTTGCGCGCCTTCATGGGAATGGGCGGGAACAGCGGCATGATGGTGCGGTTGGGAAACAGCATGCCGAAGGCGAGCAGCAGCCCGAATAGGGCGCCGGACGCCCCCACCGTGGGCACGGGAGAGCCGGCCACGAAGGTGATCAGCAACTGCGTGAGCGCGGCCACCAGCACCGCCGCCAACAGGAACTGCCAGTACCTGCGGCTGCCCCACATCTGTTCCAGCTCGGAGCCGAACATCCACAGCCCCAGCATGTTGAAGAAAAGGTGCAGTGTGTCGCCGTGCAGGAAGGCATAGCTCAGCACCTGCCAGGGCATGAAGTTCCCGCTCACCACGGGCCACAGCGCGAACCAACGGTCCAGCGGAATGAACAGGTTCAGGCAGAAGCCGGCGACGCAGGCCAGCATCAAGGCTTTGGTGACCGGAGGAAGGGGTGGCATGTCGGGGTTTCTCAGACGAAGCGGAACGATACCGTACCCAGGGGACCGTAGTCGGCGTGCAGGGTGTCACCGGCCACCGCCGGCGTGGGCCGTGTGAAAGAGCCTGCCAACACCACGTCACCGGCGTTCAGCCGCTCGGCGTGCGGCGCGATCTTGTTGGCCAGCCAAGCCACGCCCGTGGCGGGGTGGTTCAGCACCGCGGCGGCCAGGCCGGTTTCCTCGATCACGCCGTTCTTGAACAGCATCGCGCCCACCCAGCGCAGGTCCACCGCATCGGGCTTGACCGGCCGGCCACCCATCACGATGCCGGCATTCGCGGCGAAGTCGGAGATGGTGTCGAACACCTTGCGCGGGGCCTTGGTCTCGCGGTCGAACTGCTCGATGCGCGCGTCGATGATTTCCAGCGCCGGGCACACGTAGTCGGTGGCGCGCAGCACGTCCACCAGGGTGGTGTTCGGGCCTTCCAGGGGCTGGCCCAGCACGAAGGCCAGTTCCACCTCCACCCGCGGGGCGATGAAGTGCGACACCGCGATGTCGCCGCCCTGGGCGAAGAACATGTCGTCCATCAGCGGCGCGTAGTCCGGCTCGTCGATCTGGCTGGACAGCTGCATGGCGCGCGAGGTCAGGCCGATCTTGCGGCCGCGGATGCTGCGGCCGGCCGCGATCTCCAGGGCCACCCAGGCGCGCTGGATGGCGTAGCCGTCTTCCACGGTCATGCCGGGAAAGCGCCTGGAAAAGTGGCGTACCTGCTGGCGGGTGCGGCGTGCTTCGCGCAATTCTGCGGCCAGGGATTGGATGGTGGCGGTGTCGAGCATGGCGTTCAGGCCTTGTTGAACAGGGGATGCAGGTTGCCGAACTTGGCGTCGAAGACTTCTGCGCCCACGTCGACCTGCAGCGTCAGCCCGACGCGTCGGCGCTCCAGCACGGGCGCAAAGCGGGCACGTGCCGCCTCCAGCACGGCCTGCCCCGCCGCCTGCTGCGTGGCCTCGCTGCGCCCGCGGCCCATGCGCAGGTTCAGCCAGCAAAAGGCAAAGTCACCCGAGCCATCGGCCACGGCGAAGTGAGCCGCCGGGTAGGCCAGCACCCGGGTGCCGCCGATGGGGAAGACCTGAGCGCCGGCTTCGTCGCGTACCGTGAGCATGGCGTCGGCCAGGCTGCGACACAGCCCGCTCATGTCGAGCTCGGTCTCGAGGTTTGGGGTGTACAGCAGGACGAGGTGCGGCATGGTCGGGCGGGGTTCGTCAGAGCCGGGCCACGGCCTGATAGCCGCCGGCGGCCGAAGCGATTGCAGACGGCACGGCACTGCCATCTTGCGGCGTGACCGGGAAGACGGCATTGATCTGGCCCGTGCCCGACGCGCCGAAATAGGGCGTGATCACTTCGGCCCGCCCGTCGTAGGCTGACCAGCCCAGCAGTCCCAGCAGCATGGCGGTGTCGTGCATGAAGCCTTCGCCATGGCCCTTGCTGGCGTACTCCGGCAGCATGGCGCAGAAGTCGGCCCATTGCCCGTCCTGCCACATCTGCACCACGCGCCGGTCCAGTTGCTCCAGAAAGGGCGACCACAGCTTGAAGGCGAACTCCGGTGCCAGGCCGTTTTGCGCAAACCGGTGGCTGAGGGACCCGCTGGCCAGGAAGGCCACCGTGCCGTCGTAGTGTTCCTCCACGGCGCGCCGCATGGCCCAGCCCAGGCGCGCGCTGTCGTGCAGGTAGTGCGCCATGCACAGCGCCGAGACGGACACCACCTTGAAGTGCCGGTCGGCATTCATGTAGCGCAGCGGCACCAGGGTGCCGTACTCGGGCTGCAGCGTGGTCGCGTCATGCGCCAGGGTGTCCACGCCCATGCCGTTGCAGGCCTGGGCCAGCAGCCGGCCCAGCGCCGGGTTGCCCTCGCACTCGAAGGGCAGGTTGCTGATGAAGTGGGGCAGCTCGTTGCTGGTGTAGGTGCCCTTGAAGTGCGGCGCGCAGTTGACGTGGTAACTGGCATTGACCAGCCAGTGCGTGTCGAACACCACCAGCGTGTCCACGCCCGCTTCGCGGCAGCGCCGTGAGATCTCGTGGTGGCCGTCGATGGCGTCCTGACGCGTGCCCTGGCGCGGCCCGGGCAACTCGCTCAGGTACATGCTGGGCACGTGGGTGATCTTGGCGGCGAGTGCGACGGTGCCCATGTGGCATGTTCTCCTTGTGACTCAGACGCCCCAATGCGGAATGTGGTGCCCGCCGAGCGAGACCGCCACGTTCTTGGGCTCCAGGAAGACCTCGTAGCTCCAGGTGCCGCCCTCGCGCCCGGTGCCGCTGGCCTTGGTGCCGCCAAAAGGTTGGCGCAGGTCGCGCACGTTCTGGCTGTTGACGAAGCACATGCCCGCCTCGACGG
>JBIKMY010000320.1:0-3223 GCA_044358945.1 Rubrivivax sp. | reverse complement strand
AGTTGGCTTTCCTGCAGCACCTGCCCTTGACGCACGAGGAGGGCCCGACCCTCTATGTGCATGCCAACGCCTTCGCGCCCGGGCAATGGGCCTACATCGAAGGTCGGGCCGAGGCGGTGCGCAGCCTGCAGGCCACACGCTGCCGCGTCACCTTCTGCGGCCATGTGCATGAGCCCAGGCTGTTCCATCTGTCCTCCTTGGGCAAGGCGGGCGAGTTCACACCCACCTCCGGCGTGCCGGTGCCCCTGCTGGCGCAGCGCCGATGGCTGGTGATCCCGGGTGCGGCGGGACAACCCCGCGACGGCAACCCGGCCGCCTGCTACGCCATGCACGACACCGAGACCGACACCGTCACCAGTTGGCGCGTGCCGTACGACCACGAAGCCGCCAGTGCCCGCATCCGCGCCGAAGGCCTGCCCGAAGAGCTGGCGCGCCGACTTGCCAACGGTCAGTGACCTGCCATGATCGAACAAGACACTCCCCTGGAACTTCCCGCACCCGCTCATGCGCAAGGCACCGCCCACGGCGATCCGGACGCCGAGCGGCCAGAAAGCGGGCCGCTGCATTCGGGCCAGGTCATCGACGGCTGGCGCCTGGAAGAAAAGCTGCACATGGGCGGCATGGCGCACCTGTGGCGAGTGAGTGCGGCCGATGGCAGCCCGCAAGCGCCGCTCATCATGAAGGTGCCGCGCATCAAGGGCGGCGAGGACCCGGCCACCATCGTGGGCTTCGAGGTCGAGCAGATGATCCTGCCGACGCTCAAGGGACCGCATGTGCCGCGCTATGTGGCGCGCGGCGATTTCACGCGCCAGCCCTACATCGTGATGGAGCGCATCGACGGCGTGTCGCTGCGCCCGCGCCTGGACGCCGCGCCGTTGCCCATCGACGAGGTCATCGAGATCGGATCGCGCGTGGCCACGGCCCTGCACGACCTGCACCGCCAGCACCTGGTGCACCTGGATGTGAAGCCTAGCAACATCATGTTCCGCGCCGACGGCACCGTCGTGATGGTGGACTTCGGCTTGTCGCGCCACGACCACCTGCCGGACCTGCTGGAGGAGGAGTTCCGGCTGCCCATGGGCACGGGGCCCTACATGTCGCCCGAGCAGGTGCAGTTCATCCGCCACGACCCGCGCTCGGACCTGTACGCGCTGGGGGTCATGCTCTACCACTTCACCACGGGCGAGCGGCCCTTCGGATCGCCGGATTCGGTGCGCGGCCTGCGCCGGCGCCTGTACACCGACCCGGTGCCGCCGCGCACGCTGCGCGAAGACTGCCCACCCTGGCTGCAGGAGGTGATCCTGAAGTGCCTGGAGGTAGACCCGGCCCGGCGCTGGCAAAGTGCCGCGCAGCTGGCCCTGGCGCTGCAGAACCCGCTGCAAGTGCCGCTGACCTCCCGCGCCGAACACCAGGCACCGCAGGGGGCCTGGTGCCGCTTCCGGCGCTGGTTCAAGGCCATGGGGGCCGATCCGGCTGCACAGCCGAAGGAGAAGGTGTCCAGCCAGGTGATGAAGAGCCCCATCATCATGGCGGCCGTGGACATCGACCATGCACAAGCCGGGCTGCTGGGGCAACTGCGGGAGACGGTGCGCCGCATCCTGGTGACCGAGCCTTCGGCCCGCCTGGCTTGTGTGAGCGTGATGAAGGTGGCGCGCATCGGCATGGACGAACTGGTAGATGCCGGTGGCCAGAGCGTGCACGTGCGGCAGCTCGTGGGCCTGAAGCACTGGGCCCGGCCTGTGAGCCAGGAATTGGCCCTGGACGACGGACGCCTGACCTTCCACGTGCTGGAAGCCCCCGACCCGGCTGCAGCCATCGTCGACTTCGCCGAGCGCAACCACGTGGACCATATCGTCATGGGCGCACGCGGCCACTCGACGCTGCGGCGCTACCTGGGCAGCGTGAGCTCCGAGGTGGTGGCCAAATCCGACTGCACGGTGACGGTGGTGCGGGAGTAGGCCGCCCCGGCCTCAGGCTTGCGGCACCACAGCCGTGACCTCGATCTCCACCTGGGCGCGGTCCTCGATCAGGCCGGCCACCTGCACCGCCGTCATGGCGATGCCGTAGTGGCCGATCACCTCCCGGAAAGCCGCGCCGATCTCCCGTGCACGCCGCAGGTACTCGCGTTTGTCCACCAGGTACCAGGTCATGCGCGTGATGTGCTGCGGCTGCGCGCCCGCCTCGGCCAGCACGGCCTTGACGTTGGCCAGGGCCAGCCGCACCTGGTCCACCAGGTCGTCGCTTTCAAAAGCGCACTGGCCGTTCCAGCCGATCTGCCCGGCCACGAAAACCTGCAGGCCCGAGGCCGCCACGCCATTGGCGTAGCCTTTGGGCGCGGCCCATCCGGCCGGTTGAAGCACGTGGGCCGTCATGGGCTGGTCCTCAATCTGAAACGTTGCAGCTTGCCGGTCTCGGTGCGCGGCAGGCTGTCGCGGAATTCCACCGCGCGGGGGTATTTGTAGGGGGCAATCGTCTGCTTGACGAAGTCCTGCAGCGCCTTGGCCATGGCGTCATCGGGCACGTGGCCGGGCTTGAGCACCACGAAGGCCTTGACGATCTGGCCCCGGTCGGCATCGGCCACGCCGATGACCCCGCACTCGGCCACCGCCGGGTGCAGCAGGAGGGCGCTCTCCACCTCCGGGCCGGCGATGTTGTAGCCGCCGGAGATGATCATGTCGTCGGTGCGCGCCTGGTAGACGAACTGCCCATCCTCATCCACCAGGTAGGCGTCACCCGTGAGGTTCCAGCCCTGCTGCACGTAGCTCGCCTGGCGCGGGTCGTCCAGGTACTTGCAGCCCGTGGGGCCCTGCACGGCCAGGCGGCCGACGGTGCCGCGCGGGACCTCTTGGAACGCGTCATCCACCACCTTCGCGCGGTAGCCCGGCACGGGCAGGCCGGTGGCCCCGGGCTTCGCGTGGGCCTCATCCGCCGAGATGAAGATGTGGAACATCTCGGTGGAGCCGATGCCGTCGATGATCTCGATGCCGGTGGCCTGTTTCCACAGCGCCCGCGTGGCCGCCGGCAGGGCCTCGCCGGCACTGACGCACTTGCGCAGGCTGGACAGGTCGTGCTGTCCGACCACGGCGGCCATGGCCCGGTAGGAAGTAGGCGCGGTGAACAGCACGGTGGCGCGGTGCTGCGCGATGGCCGCGGGCAGCACGTCCGGACTGGCTTTTTCCAGCAGCACCGTGGCGGCACCGATGGCCATGGGAAAGACCAGCAG
>JBIKMY010000319.1:0-3228 GCA_044358945.1 Rubrivivax sp. | reverse complement strand
GGTCATAAAAACCGGTGGCAAGCAATACAAGGTTGCAGCCGGCGAAAAGATCAAGGTAGAACAGATTGCTGCGGACGTGGGCCAGGACATCACGATTGATCAGGTGCTGGCTGTGGGCAACGGCGCAGACCTGAAGGTCGGAAGCCCCTGGGTCGCGGGTGCGAGCGTCACCGCCACGGTGGTGGCGCACGGCAAGCACGACAAGGTGCGCATCTTCAAGATGCGTCGCCGCAAGCATTACCAGAAGCACGGCGGCCACCGCCAGACCTACACCGAGATCCAGATCGGTTCGGTCAACGCTTGATCGACTCAGGAGTCTTCCACCATGGCACAGAAAAAAGGCGGCGGTTCCACCAGGAACGGCCGTGATTCGCAGCCCAAGATGCTGGGCGTCAAGGTCTTCGGCGGCCAATCCATCCCCGCCGGATCCATCATCGTGCGCCAGCGCGGCACCCGTTTTCATGCCGGCCCCAATGTCGGAATGGGACGCGACCATACGCTGTTCGCCTTGGTCGACGGTCAGGTGAGTTTTGCCGTCAAGGGCGAACTGAACCGTCACGTCGTGTCGGTTACGCCGGTCTGAGCCTTCCCCAGGCCCATACCGAAGCCCCGGCCCTGGCCGGGGTTTCTCGTTGGAGCGCCGCCGTAGCATGAAATTCGTCGACGAAGCCACCATCGACATCGCGGCCGGTCACGGCGGGGCGGGGTGCGTGAGCTTTCGTCGGGAGAAATTCATCCCATTTGGCGGGCCCAACGGAGGCGATGGCGGCCGTGGCGGCAGTGTCTGGGCCGTGGCCGACCTGAACCTCAATACCCTCATCGATTTCCGCTACACCCGCCGCTTCGAGGCACGTAACGGCGAAGCCGGACGTGGGTCTGACCAGTTCGGCGCGGCAGGTGACGACATCGTGCTGCGCGTGCCCGTGGGCACCATCTTCAACGATGCCGACACGGGCGAGCGGCTCCACGAATTGCTGGAGCCCGACGAGCGCGTCCTGCTGGCCAAGGGCGGTGATGGCGGTTTCGGCAATCTGCACTTCAAGAGCAGCACCAACCGTGCGCCGCGGCAGAAGACGCCGGGCTGGCCGGGCGAGGCGCGAAAGCTCAAGCTGGAGTTGCGCGTGCTCGCTGATGTGGGCTTGCTGGGCATGCCCAACGCAGGCAAGTCCACGCTGATCGCTGCCATTTCCAACGCCCGGCCCAAGATCGCCGACTACCCCTTCACCACCCTCCACCCCAACCTGGGGGTCGTGCGTGTGGGTCCGGACCAGAGCCTTGTCGTGGCCGATGTGCCAGGATTGATCGAAGGCGCCTCGGAGGGCGCAGGGCTCGGACACCAGTTTTTGCGCCATTTGCAGCGCACAGAGTTACTGCTGCATCTGGTGGATTTCGCCCCGTTCGACGGCTCGGACCCGGTGGCGCAGGCGCGGGCCATCGTCAAGGAACTCAAGGCCTATGACCCGGGTCTGCACGCCAAGCCGCGATGGATCGTGCTGAACAAGCTGGACATGGTCCCGGCCGAGGAGCGCGAGGCCCGGGTGAAGGACTTCGTGCGCCGCCTGCGCTGGAAGGGCCCCGTGTTTGCGGTGTCGGCCCTGGCGCGCGACGGGCTGGAGGCGCTGGTGCGTGCCGCCTATCAACATGTGGCCGCGGTCAGGCGCGTGGCCAGTGAGGCGCCTGACGTGAGGTTCGTGGAGGCTGCCGCCGAGGGCTCGGCTGCTGCGAGCTCGCCAGGCGAGGCGAGCGCCTCGTCGCCCCGTACGGATCACTTGCGGGATTGACGTGGTGGCGTCTGTAGCCAGCGCACGACGCATCGTCGTCAAGGTCGGCTCCAGCCTCGTGACCAACGAAGGCCGCGGCGTGGACGCCGAGGCCATCGGCAATTGGTCGCGCCAGTTGGCTGCGCTGGCCCAAGGGGGGCGCGAGGTGGTGATGGTGTCCAGCGGCGCCATCGCCGAAGGCATGAAGCGCCTGGGCTGGGCCACCCGGCCAACACAGTTGCATGAACTCCAGGCCGCCGCCGCGGTGGGGCAGATGGGGCTGGTGCAGATGTACGAAACCCAATTGCGCACTCACGGCATGGCCAGTGCGCAGGTGCTGCTGACCCACGCCGATCTGGCCGACCGCGAGCGCTACCTGAATGCGCGCTCCACGTTGCTGACGCTGCTGCAGCTGAAGGTCATCCCGGTCATCAACGAGAACGACACGGTCGTCAACGACGAAATCAAGTTCGGCGACAACGACACGCTGGGCGCGCTCGTGGCCAATCTGGTCGATGCCGACGCGCTGATCATCCTGACCGACCAGCGCGGCTTGTATTCGGCCGATCCGCGGCGCGATCCGGACGCGCGGTTCATCGACCGCGCCATGGCCGGAGACCCTGAGCTCGAACGCATGGCCGGGGGGGTGGGTTCGTCCATCGGTCGCGGCGGCATGATCACCAAGATCCTGGCGGCCAAGCGGGCAGCGGGCAGCGGCGCCTCCACTGTCATCGCCTGGGGCCGGGAACGCGACGTGCTGATCCGCCTGGCCGCAGGAGAGTCCATCGGCACGCACCTGGAAGCACGCACGCCCAAGCTGGCGGCGCGCAAGCAGTGGATGGCCGATCACCTGCAGATGCGGGGCTCGGTGAGCGTGGACGAGGGCGCCGTGGTCAAGCTTCGCGAGGAGGGCAAGAGCCTGTTGCCGATCGGCGTGGTCGAGGTCACTGGGGAGTTCGTCCGCGGCGACGTGATCGCGGTTCGCTCACCCGCCGGTGTCGAGGTCGCCCGTGGGCTGGCCAACTACTCGGCGGCCGAGGCCCGCCTTATCGCCCGCAAGCCCTCGTCTCAGATCGAAGGGCTGCTGGGCTACGCCAACGAACCCGAACTCATCCACCGGGACAATCTCGTGCTCGCATAGCGAGCACGAGATTGCGGCACAGGCTCATGTGCGCGCAGCGCACGTGAAGCCGCGTGAGCGGCGGGCCGCAGCCACAACGCGGTCGGGTGTGCTGCTCGCATAGCGAGCACGAGATTGCTGCGCAGGCTCAGGAAGCGCTGTCGGCCGGTGTGTCGCCGGGCTCGGTGTCGGTTTCGCTTGCATCCCTTCGCTGGGGATGTCGGGCAGACGTGCGGTGGAAACGCTGCTGGGCGTGCATGCGCGGCAGGTAGCGCGACAGTTCGGTCAGCGCGCTCTCATAGACGCCGCGCTTGAACTCGATCACCATCTCCAGCGGCACCCAGTAGT
>JBIKMY010000318.1:0-3258 GCA_044358945.1 Rubrivivax sp. | reverse complement strand
TGGCTCAGCGGCCTGGGAGTGCCCCTTTATGTGGCCGGCATGATGATCAGCGCTTTCGCGCTGCGGGCGGGGGTGCAGTGAGCTGGATCGGCATCTTCCGCCTGGCCCTGGTGCAGATGGCGCTGGGGGCCATGGTCGTGCTGACCACCTCCACGCTCAACCGCCTCATGGCCGTGGAGCTGATGCTCCCGGCGCTGGTGCCGGGTCTGCTGGTGGGTTTGCACCACGCCGTGCAGATGACCCGCCCCCGCATGGGCTTTGGCTCCGACATCGGGGGGCGGCGCACACCTTGGATCGCGGGCGGCATGGCGGTGCTGGCCTTGGGCGGCTTCCTGGCGGCCGTGGCCACGGCCTGGATGAGCACCGACCGGCTGGCCGGTCTGGCTCTGGCCGTGCTGGGCTACGCCCTGGTGGGGCTGGGTGTCAGTGCGGCCGGCACCTCCTTGCTGGTGCTGCTGGCCAAGCAGGTGGCGCAGGAGCGTCGCGCCGCGGCGGCCACCCTGGTGTGGGTGTTGATGATCGTGGGCTTTGCCGTGACGGCAGGCCTGGCCGGCCGCTGGTTGGACCCGTATTCGCCCGCTCGCCTGGTGCTCGTGTCGGGCACGGTCTCACTGGTGGCGCTGTGCGTGGCCTGGGCTGCCCTCTGGGGGGTGGAGCAGGACGGCCGCCAGGCTGTGGCGCCTTCCGGGGCCGCTAAACCCTCGTTTCGCGTGGCCCTGGCCCAGGTCTGGACCGACCCGGACGCGCGCCGTTTCACGATTTTCGTGTTCGTCTCCATGGTGGCCTACAGCGCACAGGATCTGATCCTGGAGCCCTTTGCTGGCATCCGCTTTGGCTTCACGCCCGGTGAGTCCACGCAGCTCTCGGGCGTGCAGCACGGGGGCACTCTGGCGGGCATGCTGTTGGGTGCGCTGGCCGGCCGCCGCTGGGGAGGCGTCTCCTTCGGTTCGCTGCGCGCCTGGATCGTGGGCGGCTGCCTGGCGTCGGCGCTGGCGCTGACGGGCCTGGTGGTGGGCGACTTCCGGGCGGGAACGGCCTGGCCGCTGGCCGCCAATGTCTTCATCCTGGGGGTGGCCAACGGAGCCTTCTCCATCGCCGCCATCGGCTCCATGATGGCGCTGGCGGGCCAGGGCCAGCCGTCCCGCGAGGGCGTGCGCATGGGCCTGTGGGGCGCCGCGCAGGCCACGGGTTTTGCGCTGGGCGGTGTGCTGGGAACCGCGGCCAGTGATCTGGCGCGCTGGATCATCGGCTCACAGGTCACGGCCTACGTGTCGGTCTTTGCCGCCGAGGCCTTGCTGTTCGTCCTGGCCGCGGTCCTCGCGCGCCGCATTGCCATGCCGGCGGCGGTGGCCACCGCAACCGGCCACCGGCGTGAGCCTGCCTCCGCCCTCGCCCTGACACCTGTGGAGGATCGCCATGAACGAGTTGCACACCTTTGACGTCATCGTCGTCGGCGGGGGGCCGGCCGGTGCCACTGCCGCCCACGACTTGGCCCGGCAGGGCCGCTCCGTGCTGCTGCTGGACCGCGCCGGCCGCATCAAGCCTTGCGGCGGCGCCATTCCGCCCCGGCTGATCAAGGATTTCGACATTCCCGACCACCTGCTGGTGGCCAAGATCCGCTGTGCCCGCATGGTCTCGCCCACCGACCGGCAGGTGGACATTCCCATTGACGGCGGCTTCGTCGGCATGGTCGACCGGGATGTCTTCGACGAGTGGCTGCGCGACCGCGCGGCGCAGGCCGGCGCGGTGCGCCGGATCGGCACTTTCGACAAGCTCACCCGCGACGACGATGGCGTGAGCGTGGTGCACTTCACCTCACGTGCCAGCCAGACGGGTGCCGAAACCGGGCACTCGACCGCGCGGGCGCGCTGCGTCATTGGCGCAGACGGCGCGCGCTCCGAGGTGGCGCGCCAGGCGGTGCCGGGTGCCGAGCGAACGTCGTACGTCTTTGCGTACCACGAGATTGTTGGCAAGCCCCAGCAGCCCCCACCCGGCTACGACGACGCGCGCTGCGATGTCGTCTACAACGGCACCTACTCGCCCGATTTCTACGGCTGGGTCTTTCCCCACGGGGACACTTTGAGCGTGGGCACCGGCAGCGCCGACAAGGGCTTTTCGCTGCGCAACGCCACCGCCGGCCTGCGCCGTGCTGCCGGCCTGCAGGACGCGCCCACGCTGCGCCGTGAGGGTGCACCCATTCCGATGAAGCCGCTGCCCAAGTGGGATAACGGCCGCGACGTGGTGCTGGCCGGCGATGCCGCTGGCGTCGTCGCCCCGGCCTCGGGCGAGGGAATCTACTACGCCATGGCCTGCGGCCGCATGGTAAGCGAGGCCGTGCAGCAATTTCTCAGCACCGGCCAGGCCAGTGCCCTGGCCACGGCGCGCAAGCGTTTCCTGGGCGCGCACGGCAAGGTCTTCTGGGTGCTCGGTATCATGCAGCGCTTCTGGTACAGCAGCGACAAGCGTCGTGAACGGTTCGTGGCCATCTGCCGAGATCGCGACGTCCAGCAGCTGACGTTCGAGGCGTACATGAACAAGGAACTCGTCCGCGCGCGCCCCATGGCGCATGTGCGGATCTTCTTCAAGGACATGGCGCACCTGCTCGGGCTGGCCCGGGTATGACGTGCCATGGCCGGCTCGCCTGAGGCGCGGCCTGAAGCTGCGGGGGCGCGCGTTGCGGTGACCTCCCGCGTGCCCCACCGCGCCTACGCGGTGGCTGCCGCGATCGCCGTGCTGGTGGCCGGCATCGGTGGCTTGGCCACCGACCTCGGCCCCTGGTACCGAGGCCTGCTGCAGCCCCCCTGGAAGCCGCCGGACATCGTGTTCGGCCCGGTCTGGACCTTGCTCTACACCTTGACGGCCTGGGCGGGCGCCCGGGCCTGGTGGCACGCCAGGGCCGGCGCGCAAGCCGACGAGGCCGCTGCAGAGGCCGGCCGTCGTCGCCAGCGGCGGCTGCTGGCCGGCTTCTTGCTGAACGCGCTGCTGAACGTGGTGTGGAGCGTGCTCTTCTTCAAGGCGCAGCGGCCCGACTGGGCGTTGGTCGAGATCGTGCTGCTCACTGCCTCCGTGCTCTGGCTGATCTCCGCCTGCACCGAGGTGGACCGCCTGGCGGCGCGCTTGCTGCTGCCCTACCTGGCCTGGGTGTTGTTTGCTGCCACCGTCAATGCCGGGGTCTTGTGGCTGAACCCGCTGTCGCCGGGCGCTTGAAGGGTCTGGGGTGATCCAGCGGCTGCGTTCGGCCTCCGGTTGCGTGCTGCT
>JBIKMY010000317.1:0-3265 GCA_044358945.1 Rubrivivax sp. | reverse complement strand
CACCATCCACCCGAGCAGCCACGACATGAAAGACGCCAACAAGGGCAGCGCCGCCCCTCTGCGCGGGGAGGGCCTGTCCATCGGGATCGTGCGCGCCCGCTTCAACGACGACATCACCTCGGCCCTAGCCCAGGCATGCATCACCGAACTGCTGGCCCTGGGCGTCGAGGCCGACGACATCCGCCACGTGACCGTGCCCGGCGCCCTGGAGGTGCCCGTTGCCCTGAAGGCCTTGGCCGCCACGGAAGACCATGACGCCCTGGTGGCGCTGGGCTGCATCATCCGCGGGGAAACCTACCACTTCGAACTGGTGGCCAATGAAAGCGGCGCCGGCGTCAACCGCGTCGGCCTGGACCACGGGCTGCCAATCGCCAACGCCATCCTCACCGTGGAGGACGAAGCCCAGGCCTGGGCCCGCGTGGAGGAGAAGGGCCGAGATGCCGCCCGCGTCGCCGTGGAAATGGCCAACCTCCTGGAAGACATCGGCTGACATCGCCCTCGGCACCCGCACAGCCTCTTTCATCTGCCTCTGAACCCTAGACAGCCGCCTCGCGGTGGCTGCCCGTCCCCCGCATCACCGCCCCATGAGTTCCGAGACATCCCCCCCGGCCCCCAAAAAGAAGCCCGCAGGCCGGCGAACCGCCGGCAAGTCGCCCCGTCGCCGTTCGCGCGAGTTTGCGCTGCAAGGCCTGTACGAGTGGCTGCTGGCAGGCAGTGAGCCGGGCGTGATCGACGCCCACATGCGCGAGCAGGAAGGGTTCGACAAGTGCGACAGCGCACACTTCGACGCCCTCCTGCACGGCTGCATCCGTGACGCGGCGGCGTTGGACGCCGCCCTGGCCCGCCATGTGGACCGCCGCACCAGCGCCTTGTCGCCCGTGGAGCACGGGGTGCTGCTGATCGGCGCCTGGGAGCTCTCCAACTGCCTGGAGATCCCCTACAAGGTGGCCATCAACGAGGCGGTGGAACTGGCCAAGGAGTTTGGCGGTACCGACGGCCACAAGTACGTCAACGGCGTGCTGGACAAGACCGCGGGCGACTTGCGGGCCGTGGAAGTGGCTGCTGTCAGAGCCGCGCGCCAGGCGGGCACGGCGGCATGAAGCTCGCCTCCCGCGTGGAGCGGATCGAGCCCTTCTGGGTCATGGAGATGGCCAAGGCGGCGCGCGAGGTGGCTGCCGGCCCGGCCTGCGACCCCGCCCAGGGCGGCGAGCCCATGATCTACCTGAACATCGGCGAGCCGGATTTCACGGCCAGCGCGCCGGTGCAGGCCGCGGCGAGTGCATGCCTAGCCGCGGGGCAGACGGCCTACACCCAGGCCACGGGCCTGCCCGCCCTGCGCGCGGCCCTCAGCGCCTGGTACGCGCAGCGCTTCGGCCTGGACATCGCGCCAGAGCGCATCCTCATCACGGCCGGGGCCTCGGCCGCGCTGCAACTGGTGTGCCTGGCCCTGTTCGAAGCAGGCGACGAGGTGCTGATGCCCGACCCCTGCTACCCCTGCAACCGGCACTTCGTCACCGCCGCGGGGGGCCAGGCGCGGCTACTGCCCTGCGGGCCCGAGCAGCGCTTTCAGCTCGACGCCGCGGGCGTTGAAGCCGCCTGGATGCCGACCACGCGCGGCGTGGTGCTGGCCTCGCCCTCCAACCCCACAGGCACCTCCATCGACCCCGCAGAGATGCGCCGCATCGTCGAGGCGGTGCGCGCGCGCGGCGGGGTGACGGTGGTCGATGAGATCTACCTGGGCCTGAGCTACGACCAGCGTTACGGCAGCAGCGCGCTGGCGCATGGCGACGACGTCATCTCGGTCAACAGCTTCTCCAAGTACTTCTCCATGACGGGCTGGCGCCTGGGCTGGGTGGTGCTGCCCCCGGCGCTGGTGCCGGCGGTGGAGAAGCTGGCGCAGAACCTCTACATCTGCGCCTCCAGCCTGGCGCAGCACGCAGCGCTGGCCTGCTTTGAGCCGGCGGCTATCGCCGAGTACGAGCGGCGCCGCGGCGAGTTCCAGCGCCGGCGCGACGTGGTGCTGGACGGGCTGGATCGCATCGGCCTGAAGGTGCCCGTGGCGCCAGACGGCGCCTTCTACGCCTGGGCCGACTGCAGCGCCTTCTCGCCCAGCAGCTGGGACTTCTGCCACGGCCTGCTGCACTCGGCCCATGTGGCGCTGACCCCGGGGCGCGACTTCGGCCCCGCTGCCGCCGAGCGCTACCTGCGCCTGAGCTACGCCAGCTCGATGGCGCATCTGCAGGAAGCCCTGGCGCGGCTGCAGCTCGTGCTGCACCCCTGATCTGCGCGCTTCGGCAACAGGCGGCATGGCGGACACGGCAGCCCCCTTCAGCTGGCCCGTGCGGGTGTACTGGGAAGACACCGACGCCGGCGGCGTGGTGTTCTACGCCAACTACCTGAAGTTCTTCGAGCGGGCGCGCACCGAATGGTTGCGCCGCCTCGGCCAGTCCGAAGGCGTGGCCGGCGTCCCCGGCGATGGCCTCAGCCAGCAGGCCCTGCGGGAGCAGACCGGTGCGATCTTCATCGTCAGCCACACCGAGGTGCGGCACCTGGCGCCGGCACGTCTGGACGACGAACTGCGCATCACCGTGACGCTCACCGAATGTGGCCGCGCCTCCATGAACTTCGCGCAGCAGGCCTGGTGCGGCGAGCGCCTGCTGGCCGAGGGCTCCATCCGCGTAGGCTGCGTGGATGCGTCATCATGGCGGCCGCGGCGCATTCCGCAGACCGTCCTCAACGCCCTGGACCGCCATCCCCCTGGCCTCCCCGTGGCCACCCCCTGACTTGCACGTGAACCCCTTTTCACCATGAACCAGGACCTGTCCATCCTCCACCTGATCCTGAACGCAAGCCTGGTCGTCCAGCTCGTGATGGCCGGGTTGCTGCTGGTGTCGCTGGCCAGCTGGACGGTGATCTTCGGCAAGGTGTTCGGCCTGCGCAAGGTGCGCGCACACAACGACGACTTCGAGCGCGAGTTCTGGTCCGGCCGCAGCCTGACAGAGCTGAACGACAGCGCCGGCAAGAAGGCGGACGCAGCCCCCATGGAGCGGCTGTTTGCCAGCGGGATGCGGGAATTCCTCAAACTGCGTGAGCGGCGCTTGGACGCCAATGCCCAGCTGGACGGCGCCAGGCGCGCCATGCGCGCGAGCTTCCAGCGTGAGCTGGATGTCGTGGAGCGCCACCTGAACTTCCTGGCCTCGGTGGGCTCGGTTAGCCCCTATGTGGGCCTGTTCGGCACGGTGTGGGGGATCATGCATGCCTTCGT
>JBIKMY010000316.1:0-3271 GCA_044358945.1 Rubrivivax sp. | reverse complement strand
TGCGCCAGGCGGGCGGAGGCAGCGGCCTGGCCACGGTGCACGAGGCTGACATGGCCGAGAGCCTGAAGGCCATGGCGGTGGAAGGTCATGGGCTGGCCTTCCTGCCGGCAAGCGCCGTGCGCAACGAACTGAGCAGCGGCCGGCTGGTGCCCGCCGCCCCACCGGGGGTGTACGAGGTGACCATGGAGATCCGCCTGTACCGTGAACGCTCGGAGACGGCCCGGCACCGCAAGCCGCTGGCCCAGGCCTTGTGGTCTTTCCTGGAGGCGGGCGGCGCCTGAACCCGGTCGGTTTCAGTCGTGCAGCAGCTGGTCCACCAGGGCGCGCACCTCAGGCATCAGCGGCACGGCTGATCGCCCGGTGAGGGTGGCCAGGCCGAAGCGAGCGGTGGCGTTCATGGACGGCGTCAAGGCCAGCTCCTGCAGCCCGGGCGCCGCGGCGCGGATGGACAGCAGCACGGCATCGGTCTCGCGCACCACGTCCACCAGCGTGGGGATCTCCTCGCAGCGCAGGGTGACGCACTGGCCCGGGTGGGCCTGCGGCCCGTAGCGCTCCACCAGCACGCGGGCCACCTCGTCGCTCAGCGGGATGGAGGCGATGGGGTAGGCCAGCAGGTCCTTGAACCTTAGCGGGCCCTTGCGCTGCGTCAGCGGGTGGCCGGGCCGGCACATGAAGGCGCCGCGCAGCTCGCCCAGGGGCTCCACCTGCAGGTCGGTAGACGGGATGACCGACCGTGCGTCCACCAGCAGCGCGTCCAGCCGGCGCTGCCGCAGCCCCTCTTCCAGCACCGCCGAGGCGCCCACGGTGAGCTCCAGGTGCACGGCCGGGAAGTTCAGCGCCATGTGGCGCATCAAGGGCACGGCCAGGATGGCCGCAGGGCCGGAGCCCAGGCCCAGTTTCAGGTGGCCGGTGGCGCCCGTGCGCAGGCGCTGGGCCACGGCGCGCAGTTCATCGGCCTCGGCCACGAGGCGCTGGGCGCGCACCAACACCTCGCGCCCGAAGGCGGTGAGCTCGCTGCGCCAGCCGATGCGGTCCAGCAGGGGCTGGCCCAGCTCCTCCTCCAGGCCGCGAATGCTGCGGCTGAGCGCCGGCTGGGTGATGAACAGGGCTTCTGCCGAACGGCTGAAGGAGCCGGTCTCGGCCAGGGAAAGCAGGTGGCGCAGCTGGACCAGGGTCATGCGAGGCCTCCTAAACGATGCCTAAAGAGCATGATATTGCAAAAAAAGATGCATTGGACTTGCCGGGTGCGCCTGCCTAGCATCCCGTCCGTCAAGCCCGTCGATCCAGCGACAGGCAAGACGGTGGCGAGGCCCGGCAGAGGCCCGCCGCCCCCCAGGCCACGAGACCTCAAAGAGGGTGCCCGATCTGCCCGAGGGCGCCCCCACACCCGGAGACATCACATGACCACCCAGTCCCCCCTGAAGTCGGGCCGTCGGGCCCTCATGACCCGCGCCATCGCCTTGGCCGCTGGCGCCTTGCTGGCCGGCGGAACCGCCGCCCAGTCGGTCAAGCCCGTGACGCTGCTGGTGCCGTATCCGGCCGGCGGCTTGTCGGACGTGATCGCCCGCATGGTGGAGAAGCCCTTCGCCAAGGCCTCCGGACAGATGGCCATCGTGGACAACCTGGGCGGTGCCTCAGGCTCGATTGCGGCGCAGAAGGTGCTGAACTCGCCTGCTGACGGGCAGATCGTCTACCAGGGCTCGCCCAACGAGCTGATCCTGGCGCCGCTGGCCATGCAGACGGTTAAGTACAAGTCCGAGGACTGGCGCATGGTGCAGATCATCGGCAGCTTCCCGATGGCGGTGCTGGCCCGCAAGGGCCTGTCGGCCAACAACATCGACGAGCTGGTCGCACTGGCCAAGAAGGCCTCCGCCGAAGGCAAGCCGCTGACCTACGCCAGCGTGGGCATCGGCTCGCTCTATCACTTCGTGGGCGAGCACTTTGCTGACACCGTGGGCGTCAAGATGACCCACGTGCCCTACAAGGGCCTGGCCCCCGCGCTGCAAGACCTGGGCGGCAACCTGGTGGACGTCGCCTTCTTCGTGGTGGACTCGCGCCTGCCGGGCTTCGTCGATCAGGGCCTGTTCAAGGTTCTGGCGACCATGGCCCAGCCGGGCAAGCCCGAGGCGAAGTTCCTGGAGAAGTACCCGAGCATCACCGAGCACAAGATCTTCAAGGACTTCGCCTTCGACGCCTGGACCGGCTACTTCGTGCGCAAGGACACGCCCGAGCCCATCGTCGCGGCCCTGAACAAGAACCTGGCCACCGCCATGAACGATCCCGAGGCCCGCAAGAAGCTGAGCGACCTGGGCGGGCGTGTGCCGCCGATGCTGTCGCCGGCTGACGCGCAGAAGGAGTACGAGCGCCAGACGGTCCGGCTGCGCGCGATTGCCAAGTCCATCCAGCTCGAGCCGCAGTGAGCCTGCGCCCGCACCGGCCCGTTGTCCTCGCAACAGGAGTCTTTCCATGAAAGTCATCGTCCTTGGTGCCGGCCTGCTCGGCGTCACCTCTGCCTATTTCCTGCGCCAGCAGGGTTACGAGGTCACGGTGGTGGACCGCCAGGCCAGCGCCGCGGCCGAGACCAGCTTTGCCAACGGCGGGCAGATCTCGGTCAGCCATGCCGAGCCCTGGGCCAACCCGGGCGCGCCGCTGAAGGTGTTGAAGTGGCTGGGCAAGGAAGATGCGCCGCTGCTGTTCCGCCTGCGTACGGACGCCCGCCAGTGGCGCTGGGTCCTGCAGTTCCTGCGCGAATGCACGCCGGCGCGCACGCGCCACAACATCGAGCAGATCGTGCGCCTGGGCACCTACAGCCGTGACACGCTGCAGCAACTGCGCCGCGACCGGGACATCGCCTACGACGAACGCACCCAGGGCATCCTGCACTTCTACACAAGCCAAGAAGAGTTTGACGCCGCCGAGGCGCCGGCCGCGCAGATGCGCGAGCTGGGCTGTGACCGGCGCGTGATCTCGGCTGACGAGGCCGTCAAGATCGAGCCCGCGCTGGCCCACATCCGCCCCAAGCTGGCCGGTGCCACCTACACGTCCGAAGACGAGTCGGGGGACGCCAACCGCTTCGCACGTGAGCTGGTGCAGCGCTGCGAGCAGGACGGGGTGCAGTTCCTCATGAGCCACACCGTGACCGCGCTGCGCACGGCCGGCGGCGAGATCGACCATGTGGAAGCCACCGACCACGAAGGCCGCTTCCGCCGTCTGCGCGCCGATGCCTACGTGGTGGCCATGGGCTCACTCAGCCCGCTGCTGGTCAAGCCGC
>JBIKMY010000315.1:0-3272 GCA_044358945.1 Rubrivivax sp. | reverse complement strand
TGAAGGCCATCACCTCGACGTTCGGATAAGGCGCGGCGATCTCCTGCGCCATTTCCAGGCGCTCGGCGATCGTGAACATGGTGCGCTTGTGGTGGCCCGCCGCCACCGCCAGCACCAACCGGTCGAACAGGTTGGAGGCCCGGCGCATGAGGTCGGCATGGCCCAGCGTCATCGGGTCGAAGGTGCCGGGGTACACCGCGGTCAACGGGGTCTTGGTGGTCATGTCCATCCTCCTGCGTGCCCTTACCCGGACGAATCGGCATCCAGTGTATCGAGGCGAGTATGCGGCTCAGTCGCTACTGGCTGGCGCTGCAGCAGATGATGGTGAACCATCCCTGCACGGCCCTGACGGTGCAGCACCCACGCTGCGGGCAGCGCGCCCAGGGGCTGCGCGTCCTCGGCGTAGGCCCATCCGCCAGGCCGGACCACGCGGGCGGCCGCCTCCAGGGCAGGGCCCAGCAGGCCCTGGCCGTAGGGCGGGTCCAGGAAAACGAGGTCCAGGCTGCCTGGCGCCATCGCGGCGAACACGGTCTGCGCGGGCGCACAGACCACCTCCACCGCCTGCGCCTGCAAGCGGTGCTTCACCTGACGCAGGTTCTCTGCGAGCCGGCGGTCGCGCTCCACCAGCAGCACCTGCGCCGCGCCGCGCGAGGCCGCCTCGAAACCCAGGGCCCCACTGCCGGCAAAGGCATCCAGGCATCGCCAGCCCGTGAGGTCTTGCCCCAGCCAGTTGAAAAGGGTTTCGCGCACCCGGTCGGGCGTGGGCCGCAGGCCGGGCGTATCGGCCACCGGGAGTCGAGACCGCCGCCACTGGCCCCCGATGATGCGGACCTCCTGCGGCGCCGAGCCTTTCACTGCCGCACCGGGATGCCGTCGCGCGCCAGCAAGGCCTTGGCCTGGGCCACGGTGAACTCGCCGTAGTGGAAGATGCTGGCAGCCAGAACGGCATCGGCCCCGCCGATGCGGATGCCGTCCGACAGGTGTTCCAGCGCGCCCACGCCGCCCGAGGCGATGACGGGCACGGGCACGGCATCGCTGACGGCGCGCGTGAGTTCGAGGTCGAAGCCGGACTTGGTGCCGTCGCGGTCCATGCTGGTCAAGAGGATTTCGCCGGCGCCGTGCGCGGCCATGGCGGCAGCCCAGGCCACGGCATCCAGCGCGGTGTTCTTGCGCCCGCCATGGGTGTAGACGTCCCAGCCGGGGCCGCGCGCCGCCAGATCGTCCCCGTGGCGGCGCTTGGCGTCGATGGCCACCACGATGCACTGGGCCCCATAGCGATCCGAGGCATCACGGATCACCTGCGGGTTCGCCACGGCAGCAGAGTTGAAGCTCACCTTATCGGCCCCGGCATTCAGCAGGCGCCGCACGTCTTCCACGGTGCGCACGCCGCCGCCCACGGTCAGCGGGATGAACACCTGCGAGGCCACGGCCTCGATGATGTGCAGGATGAGGTCTCGCCCGTCGGACGTGGCGGTGATGTCCAGGAAGGTGAGTTCGTCAGCGCCCTGCTCGTTGTAGCGCGCCGCGATTTCCACCGGATCGCCAGCGTCGCGCAGCTCGACGAAGTTCACGCCCTTGACGACACGCCCGCCCGTGACGTCCAGGCAGGGAATGATGCGCTTGGCCAGCATGGGCGGCTCAGGCGCCGGCCAGTTCGTCGGCCCGCACCTGCGCCGCCGTAAAGTCCAGCGCCCCGGTGTAGATGGAGCGCCCGCAGATCACGCCGTCCACACCCTCGTGCTCGACAGCGCACAGGCGCTCGATGTCGGCGATGTCGGACAGGCCGCCTGAGGCGATGACGGGAATGGTGAGGGCCTGGGCGAGCTTGACCGTGGCCTCGATGTTGATGCCGCTGAGCATGCCGTCGCGGCCGATGTCGGTGTAGATCACGCCCTCGACGCCGTAGTCCTCGAACTTGCGCGCCAGGTCCACCACCTCGTGGCCGGTGAGCTTGCTCCAGCCGTCGGTGGCCACCTTGCCGTCCTTGGCATCCAGGCCCACGATGATGTGGCCCCCAAAGGCGCTGCAGGCGTCCTTGAGGAAACCGGGGTTCTTCACGGCCGCGGTGCCGATGATGATGTAGCTGATGCCGTCGTCCAGGTAGCGCTCGATGGTGTCCAGGTCACGGATGCCTCCGCCGAGCTGCACCGGGATCTCGCCGTCCACCTCACGCAGGATGGCCTTGACCGCGCCTTCGTTCACCGGCTTGCCGGCAAAGGCGCCATTGAGGTCTACCAGATGCAGCCGCCGCGCGCCGGCGTCCAGCCAGCGCCGCGCCATGGCGGCAGGGTTCTCACCAAAGGTGGTGGAGGCGCTCATGTCGCCTTGCAGCAAGCGGACGCAGTGGCCGTCCTTCAGGTCGATGGCGGGAATCAGCAGCATGGCTGTGCAAAGGCTTGAGGAAAGGAGGTCGGAGGAGAGGACATCGGGCGCAACCGCCGACAGGCCGAACCGGTGAAAGAGCGAATCAGCCGGTCAGGGCATCCAGCGCAGGAAGTTGCGGTACAGGGCCAAGCCGTGCTCGGCACTTTTCTCAGGGTGGAACTGTGTGGCAAAAATGTTATCCCGCGCCACCGCACAGGTAAAGCGACCACCGTAGTCGGTGAGCCCGGTGGTGTGTCGCGCGTGCGACGGTGCGGCGTGATAGCTGTGCACGAAGTAGAACCAGGCGCCATCGGGCACGCCGGCCCACATCGGGTGCGCCGCGCCTTCGACCAGCCCCGCCTGGAACACCTGGTTCCAGCCCATCTGCGGCACCTTGTAACGGCTGCCATCGGGCTGAAGACGCCCTTCCAGCCGAAAGCGGACCACGCGCCCGGGGATCAGCCCCAGCCCGGGCGTGTCCTGCTCTTCGCTGTGGTCCAGCAGCATCTGCATGCCCACGCACACCCCCATCAGGGGCTTGTTCGCCGCCGCGTGCAGCACGGCGTCCTTCAAGCCGGATTCCTGCAGTTCGCGCATGCAGTCGCGCATGGCGCCCTGGCCGGGCAGTACCACGCGCTGCGCCGCCAGCACCTCTTCCGGGTTGGCGGTGACGATGACGCGCACGTCCTGGTCACGCGCCACATGGGCCACCGCCTGCGACACCGAGCGCAGGTTGCCCATGCCGTAGTCGACGACGGCGACCGTCTGGGTCACAACAATCCCTTGGTCGAGGGGACGACGCCGGCCGAGCGCGGGTCAGGCGTCAGTGCCATGCGCAACGCCCGGGCGAAGGCCTTGAAGACCGTCTCGCACTGGTGGTGCGCGTTCTCGCCCTTGAGGTTGTCGAT
>JBIKMY010000356.1:0-2914 GCA_044358945.1 Rubrivivax sp. | reverse complement strand
CTTCCTGGACAGCTTCGCCACACTCGGGCTGCCCTCCTTTGGCTACGGCCTGCGCTACGAGCACGGCATGTTCATGCAGGTCATCCAGGACGGGCGGCAGGTGGAGCAGCCTGACGAATGGCTGCGTCACGGCAGTCCCTGGGAGCTGATGCGCCCGGAGGTGCGCTACTGCGTGGGGTTCGGCGGCATGGTGCAAGGTTCGGGCAGTCACCGCCGCTGGGCCCCGGGCGAGACCCTCATCGCCCAGGCCTATGACTTCATCGTGCCCGGCCACGGCACGACGCATGTGTCCACGCTGCGCCAATGGAACGCGCAGGCCTCGCGGCCCATCGACCTGGCCACTTTCTCGCGCGGTGAGCATGCGGCCTCGGCCCAGCACCTGTACAGCGCTGACGCCCTGAACTGGGTGCTCTACCCCGACGACAGCACGCCGGCCGGGCGCGAACTGCGGCTGCGCCAGGAGTTCTTCCTGGTCAGCGCCTCGTTGCAGGACATGCTGGCGCGCCACCTGCGCGAGCAGCCCGACCTCAGCAACTTCGGCCGCCTGAACGCGGTGCACCTGAACGATACGCACCCCGCCCTGGTGCCGGCCGAGCTGATGCGCCTGATGATGGACGAGCACGGCCTGGAGTGGGACGACGCCTGGCGCGTCACCCAGCAGGCCGTGAGCTACACCAACCACACGCTCATGCCGGAAGCGCTGGAGTGCTGGAGCCTGCCGCTTTTCGAACGCATGCTGCCGCGCCACCTGGAGATCGTCTACGAGATCAACGCCCGCTTCCTGGCCCAGGTGCGCCAGCAGTTTCCGGGTGACGAGGCCAAGGTGGCGCGCATGTCGCTCATCGACGAAAACGGGGAGCGCCGCCTGCGCATGGCCTCGCTGGCCGTGGTGGCCTCGCACAAGGTCAACGGCGTATCGGCGCTGCACTCCGAGCTGATGGTGCAGACGCTGTTCCGTGACTTTGCCGATCTCTGGCCCGAGCGCTTCCTCAATGTCACCAATGGCGTGACGCCGCGGCGCTGGCTGCAACAGGCCAACCCGGCGCTGTCAGGGCTGCTGGACCGCCATATCGGGCAGGAGTGGCGCGCCGATCTGTCCCACCTGAAGGCCCTGGCCCGCAAGGCCGGCGGCAAGCGGATCGGCCAGGAGTTCCTCCAAGCCAAGCAGGCCGCCAAGGACCGGCTGGCCGCCTACATACGGCGCGAGATCGGCCTGGCGGTGGACCCGACCAGCCTGTTCGACGTGCAGATCAAGCGCATCCACGAATACAAGCGCCAGCTGCTGAACGTGCTGCACGTCATCGCCCGCTGGCAGGCCA
The DNA here is from genome assembly GCA_044358945.1 of Rubrivivax sp. Lineage (GTDB taxonomy): Bacteria > Pseudomonadota > Gammaproteobacteria > Burkholderiales > Burkholderiaceae_C > Rubrivivax. The sequence continues at coordinate 1,595 of JBIKMY010000356.1, read as the reverse complement.
TCGTGGCCCACCCCGACGCCGCCTGGCAGCCGCGCACCGTCATCTTCGCCGGCAAGGCCGCCAGCGCCTACGTTGCGGCCAAGCAGGTGATCCAGCTCATCCACGATGTGGCCCGCGTGGTCAACAGCGACCCGCGCGTGGGCGACAAGCTCAAGGTGGCCTTCTTGCCGAACTATGGCGTGAGCCTGGCGCAGGTGATCATCCCGGCGGCGGACCTGTCCGAGCAGATTTCTACCGCCGGCACCGAGGCCTCGGGCACCGGCAACATGAAGTTCGCACTCAACGGCGCCTGCACCATCGGCACCTGGGATGGCGCCAACATAGAGATGGCGCAGGCCATGGGCGAGGAGCACATGTTCGTCTTCGGCCTGCGCACCGAGCAGGTGGCCCAGCTCAAGACCCTGGGCTACGACCCGCGCCTGTACGTGGAGGAGAACCTGCAGCTGCGAAACGTGATTGATGCCCTGGGCAGCGGCACCTTCTGCTACCACGAGCCTGAGCGCTACAAGGGCCTGGTCTATAACCTGATGCAGCGTGACCCTTACTTGCTGATGGCGGACTTCGCCAGCTACGTGCGCACCCAGCTGGAGGTGGATGCTCTGTTCGCCAACCGCGCGGCCTGGGCCGAGCGGGCGCTGCGCAACATCGCCGGCATGGGCCCCTTCAGTGTGGACCGCACCATCGGCCAGTACATCGAGCAGGTGTGGTGCCCCCGTTGATCAGCGACGAGGACCTGTACTACCTCGGTGAGGGCACGCACCTGCGGCCCTTCGAGGTGCTCGGGGCCCACCCCATGAGCCTGGGCGAAGGCGCGCAGGCGGTGGCCGGGGTGCGCTTCGCGGTCTGGGCCCCCAACGCGTCGCACGTGAGCGTGGTGGGTGACTTCAACGCCTGGGACGGCCTGCGCCACTCCATGCGCTGCCGCGGCTCGTCGGGCGTGTGGGAGATCTTCATCCCCCACGCGGCGCCGGGCGACCACTACAAGTACGAGATCCACGGTCGCGACGGGCGGCTGCTTCCGCTGAAGTGCGACCCCTACGCCCGCGCCGCGCAGGTGCGGCCGGACAACGCCAGCGTGGTGGCCGCCCCCGTGCCAGCCCGCCGGCCGTTGCCCGCCGGTCGCGCCGCCGCCAACCACCACCAGGCGCCCATGGCGGTGTACGAGGTGCACCCTGGCTCCTGGCGGCGCGGGGCGGATGGTGGCTTTCTCAGCTGGGACGAGCTGGCGGCCTGCCTGCCGGCCTACGCGGCGGACCTCGGCTTCACGCATGTGGAGCTGCTGCCCGTCACCGAGCACCCCTTCGACGGCTCCTGGGGTTACCAGACGCTCGGCCTGTACGCCCCCAGCGCGCGCTTCGGCCCGCCCGAGGGCTTTGCGCGCTTCGTGCAGGCCTGCCACGCGCAGGGCCTGGGCGTGCTGGTGGACTGGGTGCCGGCGCACTTTCCCAGTGACCCGCACGGCCTCGCGCAGTTCGACGGCACGGCGCTGTACGAATACGCCGACCCGCGCGAGGGCTTCCACCGGGACTGGAACACGCTCATCTACAACTTCGGCCGCCACGAGGTGCGCAACTTCCTGGTGGGCAGCGCGCTGT
>JBIKMY010000314.1:0-3279 GCA_044358945.1 Rubrivivax sp. | reverse complement strand
GGTTGAAGATCGGCTAAACCTTTGATAAATCAGCGAAAATGGGCTTGTCCACAGGCGCAGCCGCTGCCTACTACGACTACCACCCTTCAATATTGAAAACATCATGATCGTCTTCAAGGCAGCGCAAGAACAGGTGCTTTCGGCTTTGCAGTCGGTGGCGGGCATCGTGGAGCGTCGGCACACCCTACCGGTGCTGGCCAACGTGCTGCTTCGCAAGAACGGCTCGGCGCTGGAGTTCACCACCAGCGACCTGGAGATCCAGGTGCGCACCACAGCCCATCTGGGCGGCGATGAAAGCACCTTCAGCACCACGGTGGGTGCGCGCAAGATGATCGACATCCTGCGCACCCTGCCGGCGGACCAGACGGTGAGCCTCACCGCCTCAGGCAGCAAGCTCACCCTGCAAGGCGGCAAGAGCCGTTTCACGCTGCAGACGCTGCCCAGCGAAGACTTCCCCTTGGTCAACGAGTCGGTGGATTTCGGCACGCCTTTCAGCGTTCCGCAAAAGACGCTCAAGGGCCTGATCGACCAGGTGCACTTCGCCATGGCCGTTCATGACATCCGGTATTACTTGAACGGCATCCTTTTCATTGCCGAAGGCAAGACCCTGACCTTGGTGGCCACCGACGGCCACCGCCTGGCCTTGGCGCAGTCGCCCTTGGACGTGGACGTGCCGGCTCGCCAGGAGGTGATCCTGCCGCGCAAGACGGTGCTGGAACTGCAGCGCCTGCTCAAGGCCGATGCGCAGCAGGCCACCTCCGATCAAGGCTCTGGCGCAGCGCAGGACGGCGCCGCTGCAGCGCTCATCGAGATGAAGTTCGCCCACAACCAGGCGAAGTTCAGCTTCTCCGGCATGGAGTTCGTCACCAAGCTGGTGGAAGGCAAGTTCCCCGACTACAACCGCGTGATTCCCAAGAACCACAAGAACTCGGTCACCTTGGGCCGGCAACCCCTGCTGTCCAGCCTGCAGCGCGCGGCCATCCTGACCAGCGAGAAGTTCAAGGGTGTGCGCGTCAACATCGAGCCCGGCCTGCTGCGCATTGGCGCCAGCAACGCCGAGCAGGAAGAGGCCAAGGAAGAGATCGAGATCGATTACGAGGGTGACGCCATCGACATCGGGTTCAACGTCACCTACCTGATCGACGCTCTGGCCAACATGGACGCCGAGATGGTGCGCATCGACCTTCAGGACGGCAACGCCAGCGCCCTGTTCACCCTGCCTGATCGCCCAGGTTTCAAGTACGTCGTGATGCCCATGCGCATCTGACGAAGCAATTCATGACAGAACCCACACCCAAGCCCGAAGCCCCCTCCGCCGACACCAGCTATGGTGAAGGCAGCATCCAGATCCTGGAAGGTCTGGAGGCCGTGCGCAAGCGCCCGGGCATGTACATCGGTGACACCTCGGATGGCACTGGCCTGCACCACCTGGTTTTCGAGGTGGTGGACAACTCCATTGATGAATCCCTGGCCGGGCACTGTGACGACATCGTCGTCACCATCCACAGCGACAACAGCATCAGCGTCACCGACAACGGCCGGGGCATCCCCACGGGCGTGAAGATGGACGACAAGCACGAGCCCAAGCGCAGTGCGGCCGAGATTGCCCTGACCGAACTGCACGCCGGCGGCAAGTTCAACCAGAACAGCTACAAGGTCTCCGGCGGTTTGCACGGTGTGGGCGTGAGCTGCGTCAACGCGCTGAGCAGGTGGCTGCGCCTGACCGTGCGGCGCGACGGCAAGGTGCACTTCATCGAGTTCCGCAAGGGTGTACCGCAAGACCGCTTGCTGGAGCAGCGCGATGGCTTCGAGGTCAGCCCCATGCGCATCACCGGTGACACCGACAAGCGCGGCACCGAGGTGCACTTTCTGCCTGACGAGAGCATCTTCACCAACGTCGACTTTCACTACGACATCATTGCCAAGAAGCTGCGCGAGCTGAGCTTCCTGAACAACGGCGTCAAGATCCGCCTGGTGGACGAGCGTAACCAGAAGGAAGACACCTTCGCTTTCGCGGGTGGCGTCAAGGGCTTCGTGCAGTTCATCAACACCGGCAAGAAGGTGCTGCACCCCACGATCTTCGGTGCCATGGGCGAGAAGGCCAGTGACCAGGGCACCACCATCACCACCGATGTGGCGATGCAGTGGAACGACGGCTACAGCGAGAACGTGCTGTGCTTCACCAACAACATCCCGCAGCGTGACGGAGGCACACACCTGACGGGCCTGCGCGCGGCCATGACGCGTGTCATCAACAAGTACATCGACGACAACGAACTGGCCAAGAAGGCCAAGGTGGAGATCAGCGGTGATGACATGCGCGAGGGCCTGTGCTGCGTGCTCAGCGTGAAGGTGCCCGAGCCCAAGTTCTCCAGCCAGACCAAGGACAAGCTGGTCAGCAGCGAAGTGCGCGGCCCAGTGGAAGACGTGGTCAGCAAGGCGCTGACCGACTACCTTCTGGAGAACCCCACCGACGCCAAGATCATCTGCGGCAAGATCGTCGAAGCCGCCAAGGCCCGCGAGGCCGCACGCAAGGCGCGCGAGATGACACGCCGCAAGGGCGTGCTGGACGGCATGGGCCTGCCCGGCAAGCTGGCCGACTGCCAGGAAAAAGACCCGGCGATGTGCGAGATCTACATCGTGGAGGGCGACTCTGCCGGCGGCAGCGCCAAGCAGGGCCGCGACCGGAAGTTCCAGGCCATCCTGCCGCTGCGCGGCAAGATCCTCAACGTCGAAAAAGCGCGCTACGAAAAGCTGCTCACCAGCAACGAAATCCTCACGCTCATCACCGCCTTGGGCACCGGCATCGGCAAGGGCATGGGCGGGGATGATTTCAACGTCGACAAGCTGCGCTACCACCGCATCATCGTCATGACCGATGCCGACGTGGACGGCGCGCACATCCGTACCCTGCTGCTGACCTTCTTCTACCGCCAGATGCCCGAGCTGGTGGAGCGCGGGCACATCTACATTGCGCAGCCGCCGCTGTACAAGGTGAAGCACGGCAAGCACGAGCAGTACCTCAAGGACGGCCACGAGTTGGACGCTTACCTGATGAAGGTAGCGCTGGACGGGGCGGTGGTGCTGCCTTCAGGTGCCGGAGAAGGCCAGCCCACCATCAGCGGGTCCGCGCTGGAAGAACTGGCGCGCCAGTACGTGCTGGCCACCAACGTGATTGAACGCCTGTCCAACTGGATGGACGTGGAAGCCTTGCGCGCCATCAGCGATGGCTTGGTGCTTAAGCTGGACAACGCTGCCGAGTCCGAGGTCAGCGCCGCG
>JBIKMY010000313.1:0-3293 GCA_044358945.1 Rubrivivax sp. | reverse complement strand
AGCAACTGAGAAAAGGGGCGGGCCTTCACATCGCTGACGCGATGTGAGCCTGCGCCGAACGAAGAGCGATCAGCCTGCGGCTGATTCGGCAAAGCCGAGGACGACCCTACGGGTCATAGCGCTCTTCTTTTCAATCTTCGTGACAATGACCCGGCCGATGTCAGCGGTGTTGGCCACGTGGGTGCCGCCGCAGGGCTGCAGGTCTACGCCTTCGATCTCGAGCACGCGCACCCGGCCCTGGCCACGTGGCGGCTGCACGCTCATGCTGCGCACCAGGCCCGGGTTGGCATCGAGTTCGGCTTCGCTGATCCAGTGGTGGCGCACGGGGTGCGCTTCGGCCACCAGGCGGGCGATGCCGGCGGTGAGCGTCTCCTTGTCCAGCGGCTCGTTCATGTGGAAGTCCAGCCGTGCGTAGCCCGCCGTGATGGAGCATCCGTCCACGGGGTGCGGCACCAGCGCGCACAGCAGGTGGGTGGCGGTGTGGAAGCGCATGTGGGCGCGCCGGCGCTCGGCGTCGATGCGGGCGGTGACGTTCACGCCCGGCACCATGCCAGCGATGTCGGCGCCGGCGGCCAGCACGTGGGCGATGGCACCCGGGCGCTCCTTGTGCTTGCGCGTGTCGGCCACAGCCACGCTGCGCCCGTCAGGCAGCACCAGGGTGCCGGCGTCGCCCGCCTGGCCGCCGCCCAGCGGGTAGAAGACGGTGCGGTCCAACACCACCAGAACCGATGGCGGCGTGCCCGCCGGGGCGGACGGGTCAGCCACCTCGTCCACGGCGAGCACCGTGGCCGGGCAGCTCTGCAGCGTGGCGTCTTCGCGGAACAGTTCTTCGGTCATGGCGTGGGGTCTGTGTGCCTGGTGGCGTTCGGTCACGGGTACGGCCTGGGGTTGCAGGCAGCGGTCAGGGGTCACGGCCCGTCGCTGGACAACACCACCTCGCCACGCGGCGTCTGCAGCACAGCAGTCAGCGCAGGCTCAGCCGGAGTTTCCTGCACCGCAACGCCCTGCAGGCGCAGCACGTCACGGGCACGGGCAGGCACGCCACGCAGGGTCAGGGCCGACAGCGTGACACCCGAGTCCGGCATGGCCTGGGTCGGGTGGCGGCCCGCCCACTGAATCAACGTGGGCAAGGCCCCGCTGCACAGCAGCCGGCCGTCATCACGCACCAGGATCTGCCAGGCCAGCGGGCCCTGTGGCGTGTCACGCCCGGCCTGGACCGGCTCACCCGGCTGCAGGCCGATCTGGATAAGGCCGAAGCGGTGCATGTCCAGCTGCGGCGAGCGCGCCACCACATGGATGAGCCGCGGACCCTGCGCGAGGGACGCACGCCGCTCGGGCTCGTCCAGGCCGAACCAACGCACACGCTGTGGGGGCGCGGCCGCCGGGTCGATGGCGATGATCTCCAGGTAGGCCTCTTCGAAGGTGGACGTGGCGATCTTCAGCAGCCGGTTGTGGGTGCCCATCAGCGGGTGCTGGCCGCCCGGGCCGGGGGTGACGCCCAGCACCTCCTCGCACCAGGCCACGCCCTGGGCCAGCGATGCGGCGCCCACGATGAGGTGGTCGATACGGGTGTTCACAGGCTCACCTGGCCTTCGATGCAAACCACCACATCACCGCCGACCCAGATGTCCCCGCCCTGGCGGTCCACATGCACACGCCCCTCGCGCCCCAGGGCCGACCCTTGGCTGACGACGTAGTGGTAAGGCGCCAGTCCGGCGTCGATCAGCCACTGCGCAATCCCGGCATTCAGGCTGCCCGTGACCGGGTCTTCGTTGACGCCGAGTCCCGGTACGAAGGCGCGGACTTCAAAGGTCGTGTCTTCGTCCAGTTCACAGGGCGCCACGACGCCCAGCTTCAGGTCCCGGAGCGCGCCAAAGTCGGGGCGCAGCGCGCGCACCTGCTCAACCGAGCCCAACATGACGGCGCACCAGCCCGGACCGTTGTCCACCCACTGATGGAGGAGGATGTCGTCCTGCGCCACGCCCAGGGCCGAGGCGATGCGCGTCACCAGCGCCTCCTCCAGCGGCCCGGTGCGCCGCAGCGGCGGGGCGGCGAAGGCCAGGCGCGCGCCGTCGCGGCGGATGCGCACCAAGCCCACACCGCACTCCTGCACCACCTCGCCCGTCGCCCGCGGCTGGCCACCCGCGGCCAGCCAGGCCGCGCAGCTGCCCAGCGTGGGGTGGCCAGCGAAGGGCAGTTCACCGCCGGGCGTGAAGATGCGCACGCGATAGTCGGCGCCCGGGTCTTCGGGAGGCAGCAGGAAGGTGGTCTCCGACAGATTGGTCCAGCGCGCGAACGCGGCCATGGTCGCATCGTCCAGGCCCTGCGCGGCATGCACGACGGCCAGCGGGTTGCCCTTCAGGGGGGTGTCGGTGAAGACGTCGAGTTGGTGGAAGCGGCGGTTCATGGTCGATGCGTTCCCAGCGATATCAGGCGGCGACAAACCAAGCAATATCAAGCCGACCGCAGCACCCGCCCCAGCGCCTCCACGCCGTGGGCGATGCGCTCGGGGGACACCGTGACGAAGCTCAGGCGCATGGTGTTCTCGTGGCCGCCTTGCGGATAGAAACTGCTGCCCGGCACATAGGCCATGCCGGCCTCCACGGCGCGAGGCAGCAAGGCGGTGGCGTCCAGGTGCGCCGGCAGCGTCACCCAGAAGAACATGCCACCCACCGGCGCCTGCCAGCGGCAGCCCGGCGGCAGATGCTCTCGCAGCGCCACGGCCATGGCGTCGCGCTGCGCCTTGTAGCGCTCACGGATGGTGGGCACGTGGTCTTTGAGAAACCCGTTCCTGATGACCTCGTACACCACGCGCTGGTTGAAGCTGGGCGAGTGCAGGTCACTGGCCTGCTTGGCCTGCAGCAGCTTGGGGAACATCGCGCGCGGCGCCACCACGTAGCCCAGCCGCAGGCCCGGCGCCAGCACCTTGGAGAAGCTGCCCAGGTACACGGCGCCATCACCGGCCGAAGCGCAGACAGGCGGCGGCGGGGGCTCGTCGAACCACAGGTCACCGTAGGGGTTGTCCTCGACGATGGGCAGGCCGATCTCGGCCGCGCGCTGCACCAGCGCCAGGCGGCGGTCTGCCGGCAGGCAACGGCCGGTGGGGTTCTGGTAGTTCGGCAGCAGGTACAGAAAGCGCGCGCCCCGCGCGGCCTCCAGGGCCTGCGGCAGCGGCCCGTCGTCGTCGCCTTCCACGGCCACGAACTCGGGCTCGTAGGGGGCGAAGGCCTGCAGCGCGCCGAGATACGTGGGCGACTCCACGGCCACGGTGCTGCCGGGGTCGATGAGCACCT
>JBIKMY010000312.1:0-3310 GCA_044358945.1 Rubrivivax sp. | reverse complement strand
CCATCTGCAGCAGCAGGGGCTGTGATGTCAGAGCTTGGGGGATCGCGCAGCGTACCCGCCGGGCGAGGGGCACGTGATTACGCCATCGTCACCGCCGCCTACTGGGGCTTCACGCTCACGGATGGCGCGCTGCGCATGCTGGTGCTGCTGCACTTCTATCAGCTCGGCTACTCCCCCTTCACGCTGGCCTTCCTGTTCCTGCTGTACGAGGCCGCCGGGGTGGTGGCCAACCTGGTGGGCGGCTGGCTCGCCACGCGCTACGGCATCGCGCGCATGCTGGCCGTGGGCCTGGGCACGCAGATCACGGGTTTTCTGATGCTGTCGGCTCTGTCACCCGACTGGACGGCCGCCGCCTCCGTGGCCTGGGTGGTGGGGGCGCAGGGGCTGTGCGGTGTGGCCAAGGATCTCACCAAGACCGCCAGCAAGTCAGCCATCAAGCTCACGGCGGGGCAGGCTTCGGGCCGGCTGTTCAAGTGGGTGGCCTTCTTCACCGGCAGCAAGAACGCCATGAAGGGCATCGGCTTCTTCCTGGGCGGGGTGCTGCTGCAGGCGCTGGGCTTCACCCACGCCCTGTGGGCCATGGCCGCGATGCTGGCGCTGGTGTTCGTGGGCGTGGTGGGTTTTGTGCCGCCGCTGATGGGCAAGAGCAAGGCCTCGAAGTCGGCGCGCGAGCTTTTTGCCAAGAGTCGGGCCATCAACTTGCTGGCTGCCGCACGGGTGGCGCTGTTCGGCGCGCGCGACGTGTGGTTCGTGGTGGGTGTGCCGGTGTTCCTGTACGCCTCGGGCTGGAACTTCACCATGGTGGGCGCGTTCCTCGCGCTGTGGACCATCGGCTACGGCGCGGTGCAGGCCGCAGCACCGGCCATCGTTAGGCGCAGCCCCGACGGACTGACGCGAGAGGTACCCGCAGCCCGGGCCTGGTCCGCAGTGCTGGCGCTGGTGCCCCTGGTTCTGGCAGCGCTGGTGATGGCGCAGGTGCAACACCTCGAATGGGTGGTGGTGGCGGGCCTGGCGCTGTTCGGCGTGGCCTTCGCCGTCAACTCCTCGGTGCACTCGTACCTGATCCTGGCCTACGCCGGCTCAGAGAAGGCGGCTGAGGACGTGGGCTTCTACTACGCCGCCAACGCCCTGGGCCGCTTCTTCGGCACCCTGCTGTCGGGGCTGCTGTACCAGTGGGGTGGGCTCAGCTGGTCACTGCTGGGCTCGGGCGCGATGCTGCTGGCCTGCTGGGTGGTGACGCTGGGCTTGCCCACGCGGCTGCCGCTGGAAGGACCGCGCCCATGAGGACCCCCTGCATGAGCACCCCTGTTCCCGCGACCACGACCACGACGGTGGCGGCCTCCTTGTCCGAAGCCCAGGCCGTGGCCGCGCTGGGCGCGCTGGCCCAGGCTGCACGGCTGCGCGTCTTCCGGGCCCTGGTGGGCGCAGGTCCGCAGGGCATGACGCCAGGGGTTCTGGCGGCGAGCCTGGGGCTGCCGGCCTCCACCTTGTCCTTTCACCTCAAGGGCCTGGCCGATGCCGGTTTGGTACAGGTCCAGCGCCAGGGCCGGCACCTGGTGTACCGGCCCGAGATCGAGCAGATGAACCGACTGCTCGGCTACCTGACCGACCATTGCTGCGGCGGGGAACCCTGCGGGCTCGCCACGCCTACTCAACCCGCTTGCTGCTGACACGAGGCACCGATGACCGGCTGCCTTCGCCACGTCCTGTTCGTCTGCATCTGGGCCGGAAGGCCCGCCACCGTACACCTCGGGTCAGGTACCTGCCTGGGGGCGTGCTTGGCGTTTCGCAACGGGATCAAGGGGTACGCATGAGCCGCAGCGGCGGCCTGCCCGGCACATCGGCAACCCAACCGGCGCACCCTGTGGGCTCCCTGCTGATCCTGATGGCAGTGCCCTGCGTGCTGCCCATCCCCGGCATCGGCAACGTGATGGGTGTGGGTCTGATGGCCCTGGCCTGGTTGATTTGGAGAGGCGAGCAGCCATCGGACGTATCCGGCCGGGCACGCCCACCGACGTTGAACGCCCACCGCCGGCGCCAGATCAGGCGCTGGATCAGGCGGCTTCATCGGCTGGCCGCGCCGTGGTGCCGCCCAAGGCTCGAGGGCCTGGTGACCCTGAGGCCACGGTCCTGGCGCGCGGCAACGGCCGCGCTCCTCGTGGCGACCATGGGTGTGCTGATCTTCTTGCCCATTCCGCTGGGGAATGTGCTGCCAGCAGCTTCGGTCACCTGCCTGGGGCTGGGCTTGTCGCACCGCGACGGCATGGCAGCGCTGTGGTCCGCCGCGCTGGCCGTCCTGGCGCTGGCCTACCCGGTGGCTCTGGCGGCGGGGGCTTGGACTTGGGGGCTGGCGCCGCTGTGGCGTGCCCTGGGTTTCGGCCCCTGAACCCTCGCAAATCGACGAACAGTTCCACAGCAGCCCAGCCGCAGGCGAACCTGCGGCCGGGTCAGCCGTCAACGAGCCTTGAGGAAGGCTTCAACTTCCAGCAGGATGAATTCGTTGTCGTCAGCCCGGTTGGGCTCGCGCGACGACGAGAACGGCAGGTTGTTGTCGTTGCCGACGATGATGTGGCGGCCATCGACGATGTCCACGTTCTCGATGGTGAAGAACGGGAACGTCAGCACGCCCTGGTTCAGCGGCTTGCGGGCCTTGCCTTGAGGGTCCTGGATCTTCATCAGGTCCACGTAGGCGATCTTGCGCACGGGCGCATTCACGTTGGTGTCGTTCATCTCGATCTTCACCACGCGCTTGAACTTCGCCAGGTCGTGAAAGCAGTTTTCCGCGCGCTGGCCGGCCGGGCAGGCTTTGTCGGACGTGCCCTCGCCGTTGTCACGCTCGATCACCAGCGCCGTGGTGGCATCGATCATGTTGAAGTCACCAATGGCCGTGGCACCCGGTGACAGCACGTACTTCCAGTGCCGGCCGGTCCAGCGCTGCTGCGCCACCGAGAACTCCAGCACCCGCAATACCTGCTGACCGTCCACGCGCTCCCAGTCCTTCTTTTGCGCGTCCCACAGCGGGCCCTCAAGCATGCCGTACAGGAACCGGCCGTCCTTGGAGGCCGCCAAGCCTTCATAGCCGCGCGACCGGCCCAGATTGACCGAATCCGGCATGGCCTGACCCGGGTTCTGGGTGGTCACGCGGAAGTGGTCCGGCGACATCACGGGCTTACCGTCGGCCAGGGTCTCGAACACCGTCTCCACCTTGCCGTTCAGGTCGGTACGGATCAGGTAAGGGCCGAACTCATCGCCGATCCAGAACTTGCCGTCGATGATCTGGAAGCCCTCGACGTCGAAGTCCGAACCCGTG
>JBIKMY010000311.1:0-3320 GCA_044358945.1 Rubrivivax sp. | reverse complement strand
ATCGCCTGATCGAAAGGGTTCCGCAGGGGTGTAGCTCAATTGGTAGAGCGCCGGTTTCCAAAACCGAAGGTCGGGGGTTCGATTCCCTCCGCCCCTGCCACCGCCGGCTGACGCCGGCGTCGGCTTTTTCGCCGAACAGAGTCAGAGGCGCCCGCGAAGGGTGCTCAACAGCGGGCTACGGCCCTGGAATCGAGGTCATGACCATTTCCCCGCAAGTCGAGACCGTCTCCACCGGAGCGGACAAGGCCAAGTTGGCACTGTCCGTGGCTCTGCTGGTGGGGGCTGTCGTGGCCTTCTACATGCTGGGCAAGCAGGATCTGTGGTTGCGCGTGGTGGCGTTGCTGATGTTGGTGGCCGCCGCAGTGGCCACCTTCTTCACCAGCGAGTCGGGCAAGCAGCTGATCGCCTTCGGTCGCGACTCTGTGCGCGAGGTCAAGAAGGTCGTCTGGCCGGCCCGCAACGAAGCCTTGCAGATGACCGGATACGTTTTCGCGTTCGTGGTGGTCATGGCCCTCTTCATGTGGCTGACCGACAAGACGCTCGAGTGGGTGCTGTACGACCTTGTACTGGGCTGGCGCCGTTGAACGCGAGAAGGAATTTCACCCATGTCCGAAATCCAGACTGAGGCCGTGACTGCGGCACCCGCAGCCTCTCCCATGCGCTGGTACGTCGTTCACGCCTATTCCGGCATGGAAAAGGCCGTCGAGCGCAACCTTCGCGAGCGCATCGACCGCGGCGGAATGCAGTCCAAGTTTGGCCGCATCCTCGTGCCCACCGAAGAGGTGGTGGAGCTGAAGAACGGCAAGAAGGCCGTGACCGAGCGGCGCTTCTTTCCGGGCTATGTGCTCGTCGAAATGTTGATGGACGACGAGAGCTGGCACCTGGTGAAGCACACCAGCAAGGTCACCGGCTTCGTGGGCGGCGCCCGCAACCGGCCGGCCCCGATCTCCGAGGCCGAGGTCATGAAGATCGTCAACCAGATGCAAGAGGGCGTGGACAAGCCGCGCCCCAAGGTGCAGTGGACGGTGGGCGAGTTGGTGCGTGTCAAGGAAGGTCCTTTCACCGACTTCAACGGTGCGGTCGAGGAAGTCAACTACGAGAAGTCCAAGGTGCGGGTGTCGGTCACGATCTTCGGTCGCGCCACGCCTGTGGAACTGGACTTTTCCCAGGTCGAGAAGGTCTGACAGACCAAGGTGTGAGGTCGCGGCAACGCGGCCCGGTGTGTTGCCGCAGCCCCGGCACACCGGTTTCCAAGGGCTGAGTCACGAGGAGCCTGCAGGCGAAAGCCCCCGCAGGCGCTTGAACTCGATAAGAGGCATTCATGGCCAAGAAGATAGTCGGCTTTATCAAGCTGCAAGTCCCGGCGGGAAAGGCGAATCCTTCGCCCCCGATCGGCCCGGCGCTGGGTCAGCGCGGTTTGAACATCATGGAATTCTGCAAGGCGTTCAACGCCCAGACGCAGGGTTTCGAGCCGGGCCTGAAGCTGCCCGTGGTGATCACCGCCTACGCAGACAAGTCCTTCACCTTCATCCTGAAGTCGCCCCCGGCGACGGTGCTGTTGAAGAAGGCCGCCAAGATCGACAAGGGATCGGGCCGTCCTCACCTCGACAAGGTGGGCAAGGTGACCCGTGCTCAGCTCGAAGAGATTGCCAAGACCAAGATCAAGGACCTGACCGCCGCCGACATGGACGCCGCGGTCAAGACCATTGCCGGTTCGGCCCGCTCCATGGGTCTGATCGTGGAAGGGGTGTGACATGGCCAAGCTGACCAAGAAAGCCAAGGCCCTGCAGGGCAAAGTTGACAGCCTCAAGCTGTATTCCATTGACTCGGCGCTGTCCATCGTCAAGGAGTGCGCCACCGCCAAGTTCGATGAGTCCATCGACGTGGCCGTCCAACTCGGCATCGATGCCAAGAAGTCGGACCAGGTGGTGCGTGGTGCGGTCGTCATGCCCAATGGCACTGGCAAGACCAAGCGCGTGGCCGTGTTCGCTCAAGGCGCCAAGGCTGAAGAAGCCAAGGCCGCGGGCGCTGACTTGGTGGGCATGGACGACCTGGCCGCCGACATCAAGGCCGGCAACATGAACTTCGACGTGGTCATCGCCTCGCCCGACACGATGCGCGTGGTCGGCACGCTGGGCCAGATCCTGGGCCCGCGCGGCCTGATGCCCAACCCGAAGGTGGGTACCGTCACGCCCGATGTGGCCACTGCGGTGCGCAACGCCAAGGCGGGTCAGGTCCAGTTCCGCGTGGACAAGGCCGGCATCATCCACGGCACCATCGGCCGCCGCTCGTTCGGCGCCGAGCAGCTCACGGGCAACCTGCGCGCCCTGTTGGACGCGCTGAACAAGGCCAAGCCCGCCAGCAGCAAGGGCATCTACCTGCGCAAGGTGGCCGTGTCCTCCACCATGGGCGTGGGCGTGCGGGTGGACATCTCGTCCCTCGCCGCGCCGGCAGCCTGAGAGGTCGCCTGATAGAAGGCTTGAAACATCCGCCGCGCTGGTCTGGCGTGGCAGCAAGGATTGGTGGGCTGCGGCAGCCCGGGGTCGTGTTTCGCACACGGCAACAGTTGCTGCAGGCCATCCAAGACCGCTGGTGGGGCTTCGCCGCCCCTTAATGCCCACGACGCAAGAAGTGGGGTCCAGCGCAGATGGCGGTCCCGCTGTCGAGACGGGTTTCTCGAACAGAAGGTCGCTGAACCGAGGTGCGAAGGGGCGCGGTCATGCCGCAAACCGACGCGATGTGTAAGGAGTAGACCTTGAGTCTCAATCGCAACGAGAAGGCAGCCGTAGTCGCTGACGTGTCGGCCCAGGTCGCACGTTCGCAGACTCTTGCGCTGGCCGAGTACCGTGGTTTGACGGTGGCTCATCTTGACGCGTTGCGCCGCCAGGCGCGCGACAAGGGCGTGTATCTTCACGTGCTGAAGAACACGCTCGCCCGTCGCGCCGTGGCGGGCACGCCGTTCGAGGTGGCCCAGGCAACCATGGTCGGCCCGCTGATCTATGGCTTTTCCGAGGACGCCGTGGCCGCAGCGAAAGTCGTCGCCGACTTCGCCAAAGGCAACGACAAGCTCGTCATCAAGGGCGGCGCGTACGCTGGCAAGGTACTGGACGTCGATGGCGTCAAGGCCCTGGCCGCGATCCCGTCGCGCGAGGTGCTGATCTCGCAGGTCGCCGGCTTGCTGAAGTCCCCGATCCAGCGTCTGGCGGGTGTACTGGCGGCACTGGCCGAGCAAAAGGGCGGCGGCGCGCCGGCAGACACTGCCGCGGAACCCGCGGCCGCCTGAAGCGGCTCGACCCTCATTCACTGATTCATTCCATTCG
>JBIKMY010000024.1:0-12876 GCA_044358945.1 Rubrivivax sp. | reverse complement strand
TTCACACCCTTTTACTCCACCCGGCCCGAGGGCATGGGGCTGGGCCTGAGCCTGTGCCGCACGGTGGTGGAACAGCACGGCGGTGCACTCGACTTTGATTCGCCGGTAACGGCCAAGTCTGCGCAGAGCGGGTGTCCCGGTACCCGGTTCCGGTTTACCCTTCCCGCTGCGTGAAGCGTGAGCGATACCCGGATGATGTCCCCCGACCCCTGCCTCGGCCTGCCGGTCGTTTACATCGTGGACGACGAGGAGGTCGTGCGTGACGCGCTGGCCTGGCTGCTGCGGTCAAGGCGCCTGCTGTCCGAGGGCTTCGCGAGTGCCGAAGCCTTCGAGGCCGCCTTGCAGGACAGGAGTGGTGCTGGCGGCAACCCCTGGCCGGACGCGCCGGGCTGCCTGCTGCTGGACGTTCGCATGCCAGGCCTGAGCGGCCTGGCCTTGTTCGAACGTCTGGTCGAGCGCGGCGATCTGCAGGTGCTGCCGGTCATCTTCCTGACCGGTCATGGCGACGTGCCCACGGCCGTGGCAGCCCTCAAGCGCGGTGCCTTCGACTTTGTGGAGAAGCCCTTTTCCAACAACGCCCTGGTGGATCGCGTGGAGCAGGCCCTGGCCGTGAGCGCCCAGGCCCTGAGCCAGCGCCTGCAGCGTCGGCACTTCGTGCAGCGCCTGGCCGAATTGACCGAGCGCGATGTCATGCGCCTGGTGGTCGAAGGCCGGCCGAACAAACTGATTGCCGATGTGCTGAACATCAGCGTCAGGACGGTGGAGGTGCACCGCGCGCACATCTTCGAGAAGATGGGGGTGAAGTCGGCCGTGGAACTGGCCAACCGCCTGCGTGACCATGACGGAGCCGCTGCATGAGCCCACACCCTGCTTCGGCCGACCGCAGTGCGGGCCTGGGCGAGTTCGATCTGATCCGTCGCCACTTCGAGCGCCCGGTGCGGCGCGCTGCCCTCGGCGTGGGCGACGATTGCGCCTTGCTGTCGCTGGCGCCCGGCATGCAATTGGCCGTCTCCACCGACATGCTGGTGGAGGGGCGCCACTTCCTGTCCACCGTGGAGCCCCGGCGCCTGGGGCACAAGGCCCTGGCCGTCAACCTCAGTGATCTGGCCGCCTGCGGCGCCAGGCCGCTGGCCTTCACGCTGGCCCTGTCGCTGCCGCGCGCTGACGAGGCTTTCGTGGCCGGCCTGGCGCAGGGCCTGTTCGCCCTGGCCCAGGCGCACGACATCGAACTGGTGGGGGGTGACACCACCGCCGGCCCGCTGAACCTGTGCATCACCGTGATGGGTGAGGTGCCGGCAGGCCAGGCCTTGCTGCGCAGCGGCGCGCGAGCCGGGGACGAACTCTGGGTCAGCGGGCAACTGGGCGACGCCCGGCTGGCGCTGGAAGTGTTCCGGGGCTGCGTGGCCCTGGGTGAGGACGGGTTCGAGCAGGTGCGCACCGCGATGGAGCAACCTCAGCCCCGCATAGGCCTGGGCCTGGCGCTGCGCGGCGTGGCCACGGCGGCCATCGACCTCAGCGACGGCCTGATCGGCGACCTGGGTCACATCCTGCAGCGCAGTGGGGTGGGCGCGCAGGTGGAGTTCGGCCAACTGCCGCACAGTGACGTGCTGGCCGCCCAGCCCGCTGCGTTGCGCCAGGAATGCCTGCTGGCTGGGGGTGACGACTACGAGCTGCTGTTCTGTGCGCCACCGGATCGTCGCGCCGCGGTGTTGCAGGCCGCCGGCCAGGCGCAGGTGCCGGTTCAACGCATCGGCCGCATCACTGCCGAGCCCGGGTTGCAGGTGCTAGACCAGACCGGCCGGCCGCTGGACCTGAGCCTGCTCCAGGCGTTCGACCACTTCAAGTCATGACCGCCGAACGCTTGGCTCCGGGCCGCGCGAGCGCGCGCTTCATGTTCAGACACCCGGCCCATGGGATCGCCCTGGGGCTGGGCAGCGGCCTGTCGCCCAAGGCCCCGGGCACGGTGGCCACTCTGTGGGCCTGGGCCTGTTTCCTGGTCATCGACCCCTGGCTGAGCGACGCGGGATGGGCCGCGCTGCTGGTGGCCGCGCTCGCGGTGGGCACCTGGGCTTGCACCCGTACCGCACAGCACCTGGGCCTGTCCGATCCGGGCGCCATCGTCTGGGACGAGATCGTGGCCTTCTGGCTCGTGCTGTGGCTGTTGATGCCCGCGGGCTGGGGGATGCAGGCGGCCGCCTTTGCGCTGTTTCGCTACTTCGATGCCGTCAAGCCCGGGCCGGTGGCCTGGGCCGATGGTCTGTTCAAGGTGCGCCCCGGTGAGCCCATCGGCTGGCCGCAGGGCTTTGGCATCCTGTGGGATGACCTGGTAGCCGCCGGTTGCACGCTGCTGGTACTGGCGCTGGGCGTACGGGCCGCACCGGTGCTGCGGGCCTGGTGGGAGGCAGGAGCATGGCCTTGACCGAAGACCTGAATGCCTTGGCGCAAGCCCTGCGCGCCAAAGGGTGGCGCCTGGCCACGGCAGAGAGCTGCACGGGCGGCCTGATCGCTGCGGCCTGCACCTCGCTGGCCGGCTCCAGCGACTGGTTTGACCGCGGGTTTGTCACCTACAGCAACGAGGCCAAGGTGCAGATGCTGGGTGTCGACGCCTCGCTCATCGCGCAGCACGGGGCCGTCAGCCGCGAGGTGGCCTGCGCCATGGCCGTGGGTGCGTTGCGCCACTCGCTCGCTGAGGTCGCGGTGGCCGTCACCGGCATCGCCGGCCCCGGCGGCGCGGTGCCGGGTAAGCCCGCGGGCACGGTGTGGCTGGCCATCGCGGTGCAGGCACAGGCGCCCCAACCCTGGTTGCTTCACTTCCCGGGCGACCGCACGGCGGTACGCGAGGCGACCGTGGCCGAGGCGATCCGCCGCCTGATCCCGTGCACAGGAGGCGCCGCCGGCGCCCCGGCCCTTGAACTTACCTGACTTGAATCCGATGCGCATCTTCTTTGCCGCACAACTGGACGCCGACGAGGCGCAGGCCTGGAGGGTGGCCTTGCACACGGCCGCCCCCGGCCACGATTGGGTGGTGCATGCCCCCGCCGAGGATGGCGCCGACCCCCTGGTCCGGGCGGAGGTGGCCGTGGTGGCCAACCCGCCCCCTGGCGCGCTGGCCCGGCTGCAGGGCTTGCGCCTGATCCAGTCCCTGTGGGCCGGGGTGGACCGGCTGGTGGCCGACCCGACCGTGCCTGCGGATATTCCGCTGGCCCGGATGGTGGACCCCTGCATGACCGCGGCCATGGTCCAGTCGTCGCTGTGGGCGGTGACCGCGCTGCACCGCGGCTTCTTTGCCTACGCGCGGCAGCAGCAGCAGGCGCAGTGGTGGCAGGCGCCGCAGCGCCGGGCCGAAGCGGTGTCGGTGCTGGTCCTGGGCCTGGGCACCATGGGGGCGGCCGTGTCTGCGGCACTGGCGGCGCAGGCTTATGGCGTGGCGGCCTGGCGGCGCGGCAGCGAGCAGCCGGGCCCGTCGGGCGTGCGGGTTCTCCAGGGAGCGAACGGCTTGCAGGAAGGCCTGGCAGCTGCCGACGTGGTGCTCAACCTGCTGCCTCTGACATCGCACACGCGCGGCCTCATCGACGCCGGCTTCCTGGGCCGCATGAAGGCGGGCGCTGCGCTGGTGAACTTCGGGCGCGGTGGGCATGTGGTGGAGGCGGACCTGCTGGCCGCCCTGGACGCGGGCACGCTGGCCCATGCGGTGCTGGATGTCTTCGCCACCGAGCCGCTGCCGCCAAGCCACCCGTTCTGGCGTCACCCCCGGGTGACGGTGCTGCCACACGTGGCGGCCCTGACCGATCTGCGCAGCGCTGCGCAGGTGGTGGCCGAGAACCTGGCCCGCCTGCAGGCTGGCCAGCCGGTGCTGCACCGGGTGGACCGGGCGCGAGGCTACTGACGGTTCGGCCGCGCGGCCACAGCCTTTCGGCACCTGAGAGCTGTCAGACGCTCAGGACCAGCGAGGCGGGCCGGCCTCCTCGGGCGGATCCGTCGCGCGCAATGTCTGCGCGGTCGGTGCGGCCTGCAGGGCTCGAACCATGGCGCGGGGCCGTGAAGTGCAGCGTCATCAGCATCAGCCGCCGCAAGGCTTCCCAGGGGTCGTCGGGCCAGTCGTCACGCTTCAGGCCCTTGGCGATGCCGTCGCAGGTGCTGGCGGCGGACACCAGACGGGTCAGGGCACGCTGGCTCAGCAGCGCGGCCGCACGCTCGATCAGGCGCTGCCGGGCGCCCCAGACGCGGGCGGCGTTCAGGGCCATGGGCATGGGCTGGCCCTGGTCCAGCGCGGCACGCACGCGCTGCAAGGCGCGCAGGTCGTCGGCCAGCGGCCAGTGCACGGCCACGGGAGTCTCCCCTTCCGCCTTCAGTCCGTCCAGGATGCGCCAGGCGCGCCCGACCTGCCCGGACAGCACGGCCTCACAGAGCTGGCGCACGTCGTAGCGCGCCACGTTCAGCACGGCTGATTCCACCTGCTCGGCACTCAGCTCGCCTGCGGGGTACAGCAGGGCGAGCTTGCTGATCTCCTGGTGGGCGGCCAGCAGGTTGCCTTCGACACGGTCGGCAAAGAAGGCCAGGGTGCGCTGGCCTTCCTCTCCCTCGCGCACCCGCTGGTCCTGCGCTGCCAGGCGGCGCGCGATCCAGGCCGGCAGGGCAGGGCGCTCCACGGCCTCGACCTTGACCATCACGCCCTGCGCCTGCAAGGCCGTGAACCAGCCGCTCTTGAGCTGCGCGTACTCCACGGACGGCAGCAGCACCAACGTCACCACGCCTTCGGGCAACTGCTCGACATAGCGCTGCAGGGCTTCGCTGCCCTCCTTGCCCGGCTTGCCCGAAGGGATGCGGATCTCGATGATCTTGGCCTCAGCGAACAGGCTTCGTTCCTGGGCTGCGCCCAGCACACCGCTCCAGTCGAAGTGCGCGCCGCTGACGTTGAAGACCTCGCGTTCGCTGCAGCCCGCAGCCCGTGCCGCGGCCCGGATGGCATCGGCCGTCTCCTGCTGCAGCAAGGGCTCGTCACCCACCACGGTGTACAGCGGTCTGAGGCCGTCGCGGGCGGCTGCGGCGAGGTGCGTGCCGAGTTGATCGGGCCGCAGCTGCATGTCAGGGGCGGCTCAGGGTGGACAACCGGCGCACCACCTGGCGCGCGATGTCGGCTTCCATGTCGCGCACCAACTGCCCCTCCTCCAGCTCCTTGGCCAGGGCGTCGGTCTCGTTGTAGGTCATGTCGCGGTACTGGCTCAGCTCCGTGGGCCCGAGCCATTCTTTGCCGTCGCGCCCGAGCACGCGGTAGCGCAGCTTCACCATCAGGCGCAGTTCCCGCACCTGGCCGGCACCGCTCAAGCCCGCAACGCCGCGCTCACGGGCCTCGGCCAGGGCCACCACCACCACCTCGGCCTGGGCGGGCGCGCTGACGAACTCCACGTCGGCACCCGCCGCGCGGCGCAGGGCGGCGGCCTGGGTGGACCGCGGGCCAAACCCCGTCAGCGCGATGCGCTTGACGGGCAGGGTGGGCTCGCGCCGCAACTGGAAACCGCAACCGGACAGCCCGCCGGCCAGCCCTGTCAGGGCCGCACCAGGGCCGGCCAGCAGGAGAAGGCGCCGCTTCCAGATCACAGAACTCCAGGCCACAGAAGATCAGGCCACCACGTTGACCAGACGCCCGGGCACCACGATGACCTTCTTCGCCGGGCGGCCCTCGGTGAAGCGGGCGGTCTCCGGGCTGGCGGCGGCCAGGGCCTCGATGGCCGCGCGGTCGGCGCTGGCTGGCACCCGGATGGCGCCCCGGGTCTTGCCGTTGACCTGCAGCACGAGCTCGATCTCGTCCTGCACCAGAGCGGCTTCGTCCACCTCGGGCCAGGGTGCGTCGAGCAGGTCGCCTGCGGCCTTTTCCAGGCCGAGGTCACGCCAGAGCACCGAGGTGAGGTGCGGGCAGGCGGGGTAGAGCGCGCGCAGCAGCACCGAGGTGCCCTCGCACAGCACGGCGGCGTCGCCATCGCTGCCGTCGGGCTTGAAGGCCTCCAGTGCGTTGAGCAGCTTCATGCAGCCCGACACCACGGTGTTGTACTGCATGCGCTCGTAGTCGTAGCTCACCTGGCGCAGCACCAGGTGCACCTCGCGCCGCAGGGCCTTGGCCTCGGCACGCAGCGGTGCGGCGCTGAAGTCGCCGGCGGTGGCGCGCTGCAGCGTGGCGGCATGGCCGGCGGCAAAGCTCCACACCCGTTTCAGGAAGCGGTGCGCGCCTTCGACGCCGGCGTCGTTCCACTCCAGCGTCTGCTCCGGCGGCGAGGCGAACATCACGAACAGGCGCGCGGTGTCGGCGCCGTAGCGGTCGATCAGGTCCTGCGGGTCCACCCCGTTGTTCTTGGACTTGGACATGGTGCCCACGCCCTCGTAGGTGATGGCGGTGCCCGCGGGCAGGTCGCCCTTGGCCTCCTTCAGCTTCGCGCCGTTGACCTTGCCGGTGTCGTCGAAGGTGTTCTCCACCTCGTGCGGCCAGAAATACTCGATGCCGCCCTTGTCGCCGCGGCGCGAGTAGATGTGGTTGAGCACCATGCCCTGGGTCAGCAGCTTCGTGAAGGGTTCGTCCACGGTCACCAGCTTCAGGTCGCGCATCACCTTGGTCCAGAAGCGCGCGTACAGCAGGTGCAGGATGGCGTGCTCGATGCCGCCGATGTACTGATCCATCGGCATCCAGTAGGCGGTGCCGTCACCGACCATCGCGCTGTCGAGCTTGGCATCACAGTACCGCATGAAGTACCACGACGAATCCACAAAGGTGTCCATCGTGTCCGTCTCCCGCCGCGCGGGCTTGCCGCACACGGGGCAGGTCACGCCGGCGTGGAAGCCCGCATGCTTGTTCAGCGGGTTGCCGCTGCCGTCGGGGATGCAGTCCTCGGGCAGGACGACGGGAAGGTCCTTTTCCGGCACCGGCACCGCACCGTGCTCGTCGCAGTGGATGATGGGGATGGGCGTGCCCCAGTAGCGCTGGCGGCTGATACCCCAGTCGCGCAGGCGCCAGGTGGTCTTCTTCTCGCCCAGGCCTTGGGCGGCCAGGTCGCGGGCCACGGCGTCCACCGCGGCCTTGTGGGCCAGCCCGTCGTAAGCGCCGGAGGCCATGACGCGGGCGCGCGCCTTGTCGGCATACCACTCGTGCCAGCGTGTGGTGTCGTAAGGGCCCTCGCCTTCCACGGCAATCACCTGCCGGATGGGGATGCCGTACTTCAGCGCGAAGGCGAAGTCGCGTTCGTCGTGCGCCGGCACGCCCATCACGGCACCGTCGCCGTAGCTCATGAGTACGTAGTTGCCCACCCACACGTCCACGGGCGCACCCGTGAGCGGGTGCGTCACCGTCAAGCCGGTGCGCACGCCCTTCTTCTCCTGCGTGGCAAGCTCGGCCTCGGTGGTGCCGCCGGCCTTGCATTCCTCGATAAAGGCGGCCACCGCGGCGTCGGTCTTGGCCGCGTGCACCGCCAGCGGGTGCTCGGGCGCGACGGCGCAGAAGGTCACGCCCATGATGGTGTCGGCACGCGTGGTGAAGACGTACATCCGGCCGCCTTGCAGCGGCTGACCATCTTCACCCTGGATGTTGTGCGTGAAGGCGAAGCGCACGCCCTCGCTCTTGCCGATCCAGTTCTCCTGCATCAGCTTCACACGCTCGGGCCAGCCCGGCAGGTGGTGCTGCACGTGCTCCAGCAACTCGGGCGCGTACTGCGTGATCTTCAGGTAGTAGCCGGGGATCTCGCGCTTTTCCACCAGGGCGCCGGAGCGCCAGCCGCGGCCGTCGATCACCTGTTCGTTGGCCAGCACGGTCTGGTCCACCGGGTCCCAGTTCACCACCTGGGTTCGGCGCTCGGCGATGCCGGCCTCCAGCATCTTCAGGAACAGCCACTGGTTCCACTTGTAGTACTCGGGCGTGCAAGTCGCGACCTCGCGGCTCCAGTCGATGGCCAGCCCCATGGCCAGCATCTGGCTCTTCATGTGGGCGATGTTGTCGTAGGTCCACTGCGCGGGGGGCACCTTGTTCTTCATCGCCGCGTTTTCCGCGGGCAGGCCGAAAGCGTCCCAGCCCATGGGCATGAGCACATTGAAGCCCTTCATCCGCAGATGACGGGTGAGCATGTCGTTGATGGTGTAGTTGCGCACATGCCCCATGTGCAGCTTGCCGCTGGGGTAGGGCAGCATCGAGCAGGCGTAGAACTTCTGCTTGCTCGCGTCTTCGGTCACGCGGTAGACATCACGCGCGTTCCAGTCGGCATGGGCCGCGGCTTCCACCTCGGAGGGGACGTACTTTTCATTCATCCCGGGATTGTAGGAGCCGGGGTCTTGTGCAAGGGCCCTCCGGACAGACCCGGCCAAGGCGCCGAGGCTTGTCAGCGCGGCGCGCTGTCGGTGACGAAGCCGATGCGCGACAACCCGCCGTCCTGGACCAGGCCGATGAGTTCGGCCACGCGGCCGTAGGGCACGCGGGTGTCGGCGCGTAACTGCACCTCAGTGGCCGGGTTGGCCTGCGCGGCCGCCCGCACGGCCGTGGTGACGCGCGCCTGCCACTCGGCCGCCGGCAGCGCCTCTTCCGCCAGGAACACCTGGCCTTGCGCGTCGATGGCCAAGCTCAGGGTCTGCGCCGTCTGGTTGGGCTTGGCACCCTCGGCGCGCGGGAGGTCCAGCTGCAGGCTGGACGCCATCAAGGGAGCCGCCACGATGAAGATCACCAGCAACACCAGCATGACGTCGATCAGCGGCGTCATGTTGATGTCGCTCATCGGGGTGGGCGCGGAGCGCCGCTCGAGCCGGCCGAAGGACATGGGGTGCGGCCGTCCGGGCGCTTCAGGCGTCGCGCCGCAGGGCGGCGGAATGAGAGCCATCGGACAGCAGCTCGCGCAGGTCGTGGGCGAAGCCTTCCAGCCGTTCCTCGCAGCGACCGATCCACTTGCCGAACAGGTTGTAGGCCAGCACGGCGGGGATGGCCACGGCCAGGCCGGCGGCGGTCATCACCAGGGCCTCGCCGACCGGGCCGGCGACCTTGTCGATGGAGAACGCGCCACCGGTGCCGATAGCGACCAGAGCGTGGTAGATGCCCCAGACCGTGCCGAACAGCCCGATGAAGGGCGAGGTGCTGCCAATCGAGGCCAAGGCCACCTGGCCGAACTGCAGGTGCCCGAGGCCCTGCTGCAGCGCATCGCGCAGGCGCCGGGTTCGCTGTGAGTCGGCCGCGCCCTGAGTGGCCAGGCTGGTCCCGGCCGGCGCCTGCTGTGCGGCGTCCACCAGGGCGCTCAGCAGCCGCTCGCGGTCCATCCCGCCCAGCCGCGCCCGGCCTTCTTCGAGCGAGGCGGCGTCCCAGAAGGCGGGGATCGCGCGTTCCAGGTCGCCCAGGGCACGACGAAGCACCAGGGTCTTCCACACGATGAGTGTCCAGGCGCCGATGGACATCAGAAGCAGCAGCACGGCCACGCTGCGCCCGACGGTGTCGCTTTGCTCCAGGAAGTGCGTCAGCCCTTCCACGACGCCCTCACATGCCCAGCACGTCGTTCATGCCGTACAGGCCCGAGGGCTTGTCCGCCAGGAAGCGCGCCGCCCGCAGGCTGCCTTGGGCGTAGCCGGCGCGGCTGCTGCTGCGGTGACTGATTTCGATGCGTTCACCCGTGCCGGCGAACAGCACGGTGTGGTCACCCACGATGTCGCCGCCGCGGATGGTGGAAAAGCCGATGGTCGAAGGATCGCGCTCGCCGGTGACGCCCTCGCGCGCGAACACGCCGCAGGACTTGAGGTCGCGGCCCAGAGCGTTGGCCAGCACCTCGCCCATCTTCAGCGCCGTGCCGCTGGGGGCGTCCACCTTGTGGCGGTGGTGCGCTTCGATGACCTCGATGTCATAGCCCTCGTTGAGGGCGCGGGCGGCCACGTCCAGCAGGCGCAGCACCACGTTCACGCCCACGCTCATGTTGGGCGCCATCACCAGGGCCATGCGGCGGGCCAGCTCGGCGATCTGCGCCTTCTGTTCCTCGGTAAAGCCGGTCGTGCCCACCACGGCCTTGACTCCCAGCCTGGCGCAGGCGGCCAGATGGGCCAGGGTGCCCTCGGGGCGCGTGAAGTCGATGAGGACGTCGGCCCCCGCCAGGGTGGCGTCCAGGTCGGCGCTGATGGCCACGCCGGTGGTACGGCCCAGAAACGCCCCCGCGTCTTGGCCCAGTGCCGGGCAGCCGGCGACGTCCAGCGCGCCGTGCAGTTGCAGATCGTCACTGGCCAGCACGGCCTCGATCAACATGCGGCCCATGCGGCCGGAACTCCCAGCGATGGCGATCTTCATCGCGGCTCCAGTGGCGGGTAGTTGCGCGTGGCGCCTGCGGGCGCTTCGGCCGGCACGGCCTTGCGCGGCGGCACGGGCAGTGCCTTGCGCTGTTCTTCGGTGAGCTCCAGAACCCGCGGCTCGATCTTGCGCTTGACCGGGTCGATGGAGGCGACGAATTCTTCTTCCGTGGGCAGCGGGCCCTGCGGGAGATCGATCTTCCTGAGCACGTCCCCGTCGAAGAAGGCCACGATGCTGCGGCGCTGGGGTTCGGCGCCCTGGCGCCGGATCGTGAACAGGTAATCCCAGCGCTCGGCATGGAACGGGTCGGTCAGCAAGGGCGTGCCCAGGATATCGCGCACCTGCGCCCGCGACATGCCGGCCTTTATGAGCGCGATCTGCTCGCGCGTGACGGCGTTGCCCTGGACGATGTCGATGCGGTAGGGGGTGACCAGGCCCAGCAGGCTGCCGTCCGAGGCGATCTGCCGGATGCCGCAGCCGCTGACCAGCACAGCGAGCCCGAGGCTGCCCAGGGCCATGACCCTGGGAATTGGAAGCGTCGGGCGGGTCGATATCATGTGTGGATTCTAGTGTGGCCCGTCCGCTCAGGGCATTGCGCGATGCCCCCCGAAAAGACCTCGATGAACCGTGCCGACGAACTCAAGAGCAGTGGACTCAAGGCCACGCTGCCACGGCTGAAGATCCTGGGCGTCTTCGAGCGCACGCAGCGCCGCCATCTGACCGCCGAGGACGTGTACCGGGCCCTCATGCTGGATGGCGCCGACATCGGGTTGGCCACCGTCTACCGGGTGCTGATGCAGTTCGAGCAGGCCGGCTTGCTCACGCGCAGCAACTTCGAGTCCGGCAAGTCGGTGTTCGAACTCAACGAAGGCCAGCACCATGACCATCTGGTGTGCCTGACCTGCGGCCGTGTGGAAGAGTTCTTCGATCCTGACATCGAGCAGCGCCAGCGTGCGGTGGCGCAGGCTCGCGGCTTTGACCTGCAGGAACACTCCCTGGCCTTGTACGCCACTTGCGCACGCACCGACTGCGAGCACCGCAACCGCTGAACGTCAGCGCACGCACCCGTCGGCGAGGCGCAAGCCGGAGGCTGAGGTCAGTTACGGGAGGAACCCGGGTGGTCCAGGGCCCGCTGGTGGCGGGCGATGAACTCCTGGTAGGTGTCGATGCCGCGCAACTGCAGGATGGTGTTGCGTACCGCCGCTTCCACCAGCACGGCCAGGTTGCGGCCGGCGTCCACGGCGATGACCACCTTGCGCACCGGCACGCCGAGCACATCCTCGTACAGCGGCTCATGGGGCAGGCGCTCGAAGTCGCGCTCCATCGTCTCCTTGCGCACCAGGTGGACGATGAGCTTCAGCCGCATTTTTCGGCGCACGGCGGTTTCGCCGAAGATGGCCTTGATGTCGAGCAGCCCGATGCCGCGCACTTCCAGCAGGTTCATCAGCAGCTCGGGGCAGCGGCCCTCGATGGCGGTCTGCGAGGTGCGGAAGAAGTCCACCGCATCGTCAGCCACCAGCCCATGCCCGCGCGACACCAGTTCCAGCCCCAGCTCACTCTTGCCCAGCCCGGATTCGCCCGTCAGTAGCACACCCAGCCCCAGGATGTCCATGAACACGCCGTGGCGGGTGGTGCGTTCGGCAAAGCGCTGGCCCAGGTAGGCGCGCATCACATCGATCACCTGGCCGGCAGACTCGCGCGTGACGAACAGGGGAATCTCCGCCCGGTCGCACATGGCCACCAGCCGGTCTGGCGGTGCCTGGTCGTCGGCCACGATGAGGAACGGCGGCTCCAGGGTGACGATGCGGGAAATGCGGCGTTCCAGGTCTTCGGCGCTGGAGGCGTTCAGGTACGCCACCTCCCGCTGGCCCACGATCTGCACCCGGTAGGGATGGATGTAGTTGAGGTAGCCCACGAGGTCCGCCGCAGAGCGGGCCTCGCGCACGGCGGCCTCGGCAAACTGGCGCTCGGGGTGGGCGTGCCCGGCCACCCACTGCCAGCGCAGCGTCTCGCGGTGCGCCTCGAACAGCGTCTCGGCGCTGATCGAGGTCGGTTTCACGCCACCGACTTCAAAGGCTGCCAGTCGGCGATGAGCTGATGCAGCGCGCCGGCGTCCGCCTGGGTCTTGAGGTTCTCGCGCAGCGCGCGGTCGGACAGCATCTCCGCGATCTCCGACAGGATCTCCAGATGCCGCTGCGTGGCCGCCTCGGGCACCAGCAGGAAGATCAGCAGCGACACGGGTTCGTCATCCGGAGCGTCGAAGGCGATGGGCTGCTGCAGGCGCAGCACCGCCGCCAGCGGGCTTTTCAGCCCCTTGATGCGACCGTGGGGAATGGCCACGCCGTGCCCGAGACCCGTGGAGCCCAGCCGCTCGCGCGCGAACAGGTTGTCCGTGACCGTGCTTCGAGCGATGGCGTGCTGGTTCTCGAAAAGCAGGCCCGCCTGCTCGAAAACGCGCTTCTTACTGGAAGCGTCCACATTCACCAATACATTGCTGGCGTTCAGGATGGCGGCGAGACGGTTCATGGGTTCGACCGGGGCCGGCGCGCGCAAACGCGGGCCAGGGGGCGGGGAACGATCAAGGGACACGA
>JBIKMY010000310.1:0-3338 GCA_044358945.1 Rubrivivax sp. | reverse complement strand
TTCGCCATGCGCCGATGAGCAGGTGGGCAAAGTCCTGGCACACGCCGGCGCGCTGCTCGAAGGCGGTGGCCAGCGGGGTGTCCACGCCCGTGCTGCGCGGGCGATAGGCCCACTGGGTATGCAGGCGGTGCATCAGCTCCAGCGCGGCCTGCGCCACCGGCCGGCCCGGCGGCAGGCTCTCGCCCGCCCAGTGGCGCAGCGCGGCCAGCGCAGGTTCGTGCCAGGGCACATAGGGCGAGGGCTGCACGAACTCCACCGCCGGCTCGAAGCGGCCGTGGGCCACGTAGCGCAGGCGCTCGCGCACGGCCTCCCAGGCGGGAGACCGGTCAGGGCGAAGACCCTCAAAACGACGGGCCACGCGCAAGCGACTGGCCGAGCGAACCTGCAGGGTCTGGTGCGGCACGCTGAACTCGAAGCGGTGCAGCACATTGCCGAAGGCATCGGCCTGCGCCCTGCACTGCGCCGGGGCGGGCTCGATCTGCAGGTCAAAGGACAGGAGCTGCTGCGCCTCATCCTGCAGGGGTTGCAGGTGGGCACTGTGGTGCGCCTGTGACACGGGCGCCGAATAGTCGTAGCGCGTCTCATGCCAAACGCCCAGATGCAACGATGCGGCGCCGGCAACCGCCATCGCGCTGTTCATGCACCCTCCAGCGGTCGCAACAGGTCCACGGGTGAGAAGCAGCGCTGACCGATGCCCTCGGCCACCGCCAGGCCGGCCTGGTGCAGGGCCCGGCAGCGTTCCATCAGGCGGGCGGGGGCGTCCCCCGCCAGGGCGCCCAGTTCCAGCCCGACACCTTGAGCCGGCAGCCGCGTCTCCCCCCAGCGTGCAGGGTCGTGGTCTGGCAGACCGGGGCCGGTGGCGGCCACGCCGGGCAGCTTGCCCAGCTCGTTGCGCAGCCGGCGCAGCACGCCCGCCAGGCTGCGGGGGTTGGTGTCGTCCAGCACCAGCACGTCGGCCAGGGCCAGCAGGTCGTCATGGCGCTGATGGCGCGAGCGGAAGGTGATGGTGCTGTCGAAAAGGTCCAGCAGGGCGTCCACCCCATCCGGCGACTGGTGTGCCCCGGCGTCGAGAAACACCTCCAGCGTCGTCGTCAGGCCCAGCAGCCGCTCGAGCAGTCGGCCCACCGTCAGCAGCCGCCAGCCGGCGTCGCGCGTCATGCGGTCGGCCTGTGCCCCGGTGAGGGCCGAGAGCTTCAGGGCGACGCTCTCCAGCGCCACCAGCGCCGTGTCGCTGCGCGGGCGGGCCAGGTGCTCGGCCAGGAACTCCCGCATGGTGCGCACGAGGGCCCATTGCTCGGCCGGCAGCCGTTCGCGCACGGACAGGGCCGAGCGCTCCAGGGCCTGCAGATCGAAAGCCAGGCTGAAGTGGCCGGCGGGCTCGGCCAGACCGGCCAGCACGGCACGCTCGAAGTGCAGGGCCGACTGCGCCAGCGTGGGCACGCTCCGGGGCGCCAGGCCCAGCCGCACGGACAGCGCCGACGCAGCGTTCAGCAGCCCGCGCGGCAGGCTGCCGGCCTGCGGCACCAGGGGCAGCACCAACCGCGCCAGACGCACCAGTTGCTCGGCCCGCTCGGTGTAGCGTCCCAGCCAGAACAGGTTCTCGCCCGTGCGACTGCTCACGGGCGGGCGCCGGCCGGCCACGTCGTCCACGCGCAGCGGACGCGGCAGCATGGAGAAGGTGTCCACCTCGCCGTCGGTCATGACCCAGGTGTCCAGGCTGGTGCCACCGCGCTGCATGGAGACGCTGGCGTCCACGCCCTGGGCCACGCGCGTCATACCTCCGGGCAACACCTGCCAATGCCCGCCCGGCCCGGCGATGGCGTAGACCCGCACCATGGCGGGGCGCGCCTCCAGGCGGCCAGCGCTCCAGATAGGTGCGCGCGAGAAGCGCAGCCGCCCTTGCACCGTCCAGGCGTCGGGGTCGGCCTCCACGTCCACGGCTGCGGCGTCATGCACTTGAGAAGTGCGCCCCGACCGCGGGAAGGTGGAGCGCAGCACCTTGTCGCCAAGTTGGCCGCGCACGTCCGCCCAGGCTGCCGCCTCACCGCACCACCAGGTGGGCAGCGAGGGAAGTTCAAGCTCGGCGCCCGTGAGCTCGCGCGCCAGCGCGGGCAAGAAGCCCTGCAGCGCGGGAGATTCCAGAAAGGCGCTGCCGATGGCGTTAGCCATCACCACGCTACCGGCTTGCGCGGCTTGCAGCAGGCCGGGCACGCCCAGGGTGGAATCTGGGCGCAGGGCCAGCGGGTCGCACCAGTCGTCGTCCAGGCGGCGCAGCAGGCCGTGCACCGGCTCCAGGCCCTCCACGGTCTTCAGGAACAGGCGGTCGCCGCGCACGGTGAGGTCTCCACCCTCCACCAGCGGCAGGCCCAGATAGCGAGCCAGATAGGCCTGCTCGAACCAGGTCTCGCTGTAGGGGCCCGGGGTGAGCAGCGCGATGCGCGGCGCACCGCCGGCGGCCAGCGGGCGGGCGGCTTCCTCCAGCCCGTCCAGCAGGCGCTTGTAGCTGGACGCGATGCGCTGCACCCGCAAGGCCTGATAGGCATCAGGGAACTGGCGCGATACCAGCAGCCGGTTGTGCAGCACGTAGCCCAGACCCGAGGGCCCCTGGGTGCGCTGCGCCACCACCCACCAGCGGCCTTCGGGCCCGCGCGCGATGTCGAAGGCCAGCACGCGCAGCCGCAGCCCGCCCACGGGCTCCACGCCGCGCATGGGCCGTACATAGCCCGGGTGCCGCATCACCAGCGCCGGCGGCAGCAGGCCCTCGTGCAGCAAGTGCTGCGGCCCGTACACATCAGCCAGCACAGCCTCCAGCAACTGCGCCCGCTGCCGAATACCCCGCTCAATGCCCGCCCAGTCGGCCGGTTCGATCAACAACGGCAACAACTCCAGCGACCAAGGGCGCGCCACCGAGCCTTCCGGGCCGAACACGTTGTGCGTGACCCCGTCGCGCCGGATCTGCGCTTCGATGGCCTGCAGGCGGCGATCCAGGTCTGCAACGGCGTGGGGGCCCGTTGCCAAGCCCGCTTGAGTGACAAAGCTTTGCCAGACTTCTCGCCATCTGCCCCCCGCCACGCGCAACTCGTCCCAAACCCCGGGCTCGGGCGGAGCCAGGAAGGACTTCAGGAACGACGGAGTGTTGGCCGCCACGCGGTCAGTCGCTGAAAACAAGGTCAACGCAAATCCAGGGTGAACGGGAACTCCAGGCTGGGCTGGGCGGGCTGCACGGACATGCGACCTGGGGTGTGGCCGAAGCGGAAGAAGCGCGCCAGGCGGCGGCTCTCGGCTTCGTAGGCGTTGACCGGGAAGGTGTCGTGGTTGCGTCCGCCGGGGTGGGCCAC
>JBIKMY010000023.1:0-12951 GCA_044358945.1 Rubrivivax sp. | reverse complement strand
GACCGATCGCACCACGGCGGCAAAGGGTCCGGCCTCGCCAGCCTTGAGCATGGCCAGCACCGGCACCATGGTGACGAAGATTCCGATGAAGAGCTTGGCCACCTCCTGCATGGGCGCCCAGGAGAACTGGTTGTCCTCGCGCACCGAGCGCCGGGTGATGGCCAACGAGATGAAGGTCACGGCGATCAGCGCACCGTCGCGCACGATCTGCTGCAGCTCCACGGGCGTGCCGAAGACGTTGAAGCTGATGCCAGGCTTCCACGTGCCGCTCATCAGCACCAACACCGCCACCGCCAGCAGCAGCAGGAAGTTCACCCCGCCCTGGATGCCGAAGGCCTGGTCGTCCGGTGTCGGGTCTGCGCGCTGCACACCCTCCTTGCGATACCAGTAGCTGTCGATGACATAGAAGATGGCGAGCAAGGCGCCCACCAGGAACAGCGTCTCCGGGAAAAGGGTCTTGACCGTCCAGAAGAAGTCCACGCCCTTCAGAAAGCCCAGAAACAGTGGCGGGTCGCCCAGCGGCGTGAGCGAACCGCCCGCATTGCTGACGATGAAGATGAAGAAGACGACGACGTGGGCGACGTGCTTTCGGTTGTCGTTGGCGCGGATCAGCGGGCGGATCAGCAGCATGGACGCACCCGTGGTCCCCATGAAGCTCGCCAGCACCGCGCCTATGCCCATGATGGCGGTGTTCAGGCCGGGGCTGCCATGCAGATTGCCGCGCACATAGATGCCGCCAGCCACCGTGAACAGCGCCGTGAGCAGCACGATGAAGGGGATGTACTCGGCCAGCAGCACGTGCACCAGCATGCCGCCAGTCAGGCCCACCCCCTGGGTCATGGCAAAGGGCACCAGCAGCAACAAGGCCCAACCGGCCGCGATCTTGCCGAAGTGGTGATGCCAGATCTGCGGCACGGCCAAGGGCAGGATGGCGATGGACAGCAGCATGCCGGCAAAAGGCAAGGCCCACCAGCCAGACAAGGCCCGGCCATCGATCTCTGCGGCCAGTACAGGCTGCGGGATCAGCGCCAGCAGCGACAGGGCCATGAGACAGGCCCACCCGCCGCGGTCACGCCAACACCGGTGGCGCGGCGCAGCACCTGCAGCCTGCGCGGGTGACGGAATCGAAGCGGCCTTCGCAGCCTGAACAGATGTCTTTTTCATCGCATCACTCCATGAACCGGGCAAACCCGGCCACCGGCTCACGCTCGGTGACCAGCGTGTTCTCGACGGCCTTCGGGTCGGCGTGGCCCAGTGCCATGCCGCACACCACCATCTCCTCAGGTGGCAGGTTCAGTTCCTGCGAGATGATCCTGTGGAACTGCGTGAAAGCTGCCTGCGGGCACGTGTCCAGACCACGGGCACGGGCGGCCACCATGACGCTCTGCAGGAACATGCCGTAGTCCAGCCAGCTGCCTTGCTGCATCACCCGGTCGATAGTGAAGATGAGGCCCACGGGCGCGTCGAAAAAGGCGTAGTTGCGGGCGTGCTGGGCGTGCATCCGCGCCTTGTCGGCCTTGCCGATGCCCAACAGGCTGTAGAGGTCCCAGCCCACCTTACGGCGGCGGTCCACGTAGGGCGAACGCCACTCGGTGGGGTAGTAGGCGTATTCCTCGGTGTGCTGAGCCCGCTGGGCTGGGTCGTCATGGGCGGCGCAGATGCTGGCGCTCAGACGCTGCCGCGCCGCACCCGTCAGCACGTAGACCTTCCACGGCTGGGTGTTGGTGCCCGACGGTGCGCGCGCGGCCACCGCCAGGATCTCCTCGATGGTCTGCCGCGGCACGGGGGTGGGCAAGTAGGCCCTGATGGAGCGGCGCGAGGTGATGGCCTGGTCGACGGCGGCGGCTTGGGCGGTGTCGGAGGTATCAGCGGTCATGAGCATGGACTTTCAAAGGATGGAGGGCCTTCTCAAGCGCCTCGGGAAAACGGTCGATCGGGCGCCGGGTGAGGCGGTCGACGTAGACGTGCACGAAGTGGCCGGCCGCGGCCGCGCGCTCCTGGTCCTGGGCAAACAGAGCGATCTCGTAGCGGACGCTGGAACGCCCGGTATGGGCCACCCGCACACCGGCCTGGACGGGCTGGGGAAACGACAAGGGCGAGAAGTAGTTGCACTGGGTCTCGACCACGAGACCGATGACCTCACCAGCCGCCGGGTCCAGGGCGCCCCGCTCGATCAGGTAGCGGTTCACCGCGGTGTCGAAGAAGCTGTAGTAAACGACGTTGTTGACGTGCCCGTAGACGTCGTTGTCCATCCAGCGGGTGGAGATCGTCTCGAAGTGCGGGTAGCCATCGCGCGTGGGCGGGGGCAGGCGGTCCGGCATCTGGTCAGGTCTGCGTCGTCTTGGGGGTCGCAGTGGAGCGGCGTTTGAGGCGCATCACACGCGGGCCGATTGTGCCGCCTGCCCGGGCCACTGGTGCCAGGCCTCGCAGGCCAACTCGAGCGTGCGGGCCTGTATCTGCACCGTGACCGGCAGGTCCCGCCCGTAGCCCCCCGCCATCGACAGCGCCACGGGGATGCGACGCTGCTGCAGCCAGAGCAGCACCCGGCGGTCGCGCTCGGCCAACCCCTCGGCGCTGAGCTTCAGGCGCCCCAGGCGGTCGTTCTCGTGCGGGTCGGCACCGGCCAGGTAGAACGCCAGGCCAGGGGGCGCTGCAGCCATGCGCGCGTCCACTTCCTGCAGCGCATGGTCCAGCGTCTCCAGATAGGGCACATCCGTGCAGCCGTCGGGCAGCTCGATGTCGAGGTCGCTGCGCTCCTTGCGAAACGGAAAGTTCTTGGCGCCATGCAGTGACAAGGTGAACACCGAGTCGTCATCCTGAAAGATCGAGGCCGTGCCGTTGCCCTGGTGGACATCCAGGTCGATCACGAGCACCCGCAGCCAACGGCGGTGGTGCCGGTGCCACTCGGCCTGCATCAGCCTGGCGGCCACCGCCACATCATTGAACACACAGTAGCCCGAGCCCTTGTGTGCGTAGGCGTGATGTGTGCCGCCAGCGAGGTTTGCCGCGACACCTTCGCCGCCCAACAGCGCCACCCGGGCCGCCGCGATGCTGGCACCCACCGAGCGCCTGGAGCGCTCCACCATCTGGGGCGACCATGGAAAGCCGATTTCGCGCTGCTGCGCGGGGGTGGTGCTGCCATCGACCACCGCAGTGATCCATGCCGGCTCGTGGGCCAGCGCGAGTTCACCGTCGCTGGCCGGCAGCGCCTCCATCACCCGGATGGCGGGCACCGAGGCCTGCACCGCCTCTCGCAGCAGCCGGTACTTGGACATCGGAAAGGTGTGCCCGGGCGGCAGCGGCAGGACGAAGTGGTCGGAATGGAAGGCCTGCATAGAGGGCTGGATTCTAGGAATCGCAAAAAATTTGTTGCACTGCGGCAAAAAGCTCTTGCAACCGTCCGTGGAAACCCTATACTTCGAATCATGTTGCAGTGCAGCAAACGCGTTTCCTCCCCTGTTTCCCTGTCCTTCATCCTCTAAAGGAGCTCACCATGTCCTATCTGACCGCTGAACAAATGGTTGCCGCCCACAAGGCCAACGTCGAGACCCTCTTCGGCCTGACCCAAAAGGCTTTTGAAGGCGTCGAAAAGCTCGTCGAGCTGAACATCCAAGTGGCCAAGACCGCCATGGTCGAAGCCGCTGACAGCACCAAGGCTGCCCTGTCCGTGAAGGACGCGCAAGAACTGCTGGCTCTGCAACAAGCCATGCTGCAGCCCGCCGCCGAGAAGGCCGCCGCCTACGGCCGCCACGTGTACGAGATCGCCGCCTCCACCAACAGCGAAGTGGCCAAGGTTGCCGAGTCGCAGCTGGCCGAAGTGCAAGGCAAGTTCATGGCCCTGGTCGACACCGCCGTGAAGAATGCCCCCGCTGGTACCGAGAACGCCGTGACCCTGGTGAAGTCCGCTGTGACTGCCGCCAACAACGCTTTCGAGACCGTGCAGAAGGCCGCCAAGCAAGCCACCGACGTGGCAGAAGCCAACTTCCAAGCCATGACCAGCACGGCCGTCAAGGCCACGCAAGCCCAGACCCGCGCCCGTCGCGCCGCCTGAGCCTGATGACGACTGCAGTTGCGGTAGCGCAATCCGGCCTGTGTCAGGATCGGTTCTGATCGCACCAGGCTGAGAAGCCTTTCGAAACTGCCTGCGGCCCGGTTCATCCGGGCCGCTTTTTTTCGCGGGTCAGCGCGTCAATGCCGCTATGCGCGCGCGCAACTGCGGCAGCACCTGCTGTGCCGCCTCGCGCCCAGCGGCAATGGCCCGCGAGCGGGCCGTGAAATCAGCGCTGCCCACCCCCAGCAGGCGGGGCCGCACCACCACGTCGGCATCACGCAGTTCGAAGTGATTGATGCTCTTGCCCATGATGGAAAAGGTCTGCATCAGGATCTTGAAGGGGTCGCCTGTGGGCGCACCATCCGGGGGTGACGAGATGTCCACCGCCAGCACCAGTTCCGCCCCCATCTGACGCGCGAACCGAACCGGCACGGGTGAGACCAGTCCACCGTCCACATACTCCCGCGACCCGATCCTGACCGGCTGAAACACGGCCGGCACGGCACTGGACGCGCGCACGGCGGCACCCGTGTCGCCGCGCTGGAACAGGATGGGCGCCCCGCTGTCCAGATCCGTGGCCACGATGCCCAGCAGCAGACTCATCTGCTCGATGGCGCGTTGCCCCGTGTGCTCCCGCACATAGCGCGCAAGCGCCTCACCCCGGATCAGGCCCCTGCCGGGAAACGCCCAGTCGGTGATGGCGCCCTCGTCCATGGATTGCGCCAGCACGGCCAACTCCGGGCCGTTGCGGCCAGCGGCGTACAGCGCCGCCACCAGGCTGCCCGCCGAGGTGCCCACCACCAGATCCGGCCGGATGCCAGCCTCCTCCAGCACCTGGATCACCCCGATGTGCGCAAAGCCCCGCGCAGCGCCTCCGCCCAGGGCCAGCCCCAGACGCGGCGGCCGCGGCGGTGCGGGCGGTGCAGGCTTCGGGCCAGGCGCAGGTTCTGTCCTTGGCAAGACGGGTGGTACCGACTGGCAGCCCGCCAATGCCGCAGCCATCAGCAAGGCCAAGGCCCCTCGTCGGGCGGGCGATGTGGGCTGGCCCAAGCCTTCTTTATTACTCATTCGAATGAATATCAAACTATTTAGTTCTTCTAATGTATGAAGCGGGTGCCTAGAGTGCGCATGCCAGCCCGTCCAACGCCTACGTGTCCCGACGAACTGCCAGCAGGGCCTGCGCCGCGCGGATTGTCGCCCCCGGCCGGCCGGCTGCCCGAACGTCCGACCCGCAGCCCAGACAGACGCCAACCTAGACGCCCGCCTCCGCACCTGCCATGTACCGATACACCGCCTTCGACCGCCAGTTCGTCCACGCACGCGCCGCCCAGTACCGGGACCAGTTGGAGCGCCACCTCGCGGGCGAACTGCCCGACGAGGCCTTCCGCCCCCTGCGGCTGCAGAACGGCTGGTACGTCCAGCGCCACGCGCCCATGCTGCGGGTGGCCGTGCCCTACGGCGCCCTGTCCAGCGACCAGCTGCGCATGCTGGCACGCATCGCCCGCGAATTCGACCTCCGCGATGCCGGCACGCCCCAGGAACGCGGAGGCTTCGGCCACTTCACCACGCGGCAGAACCTGCAGTTCAACTGGATTCCCCTGGAGCGCAGCGCCGATGTGATGGATCTGCTGGCCTCGGTGGACATGCACGGCATCCAGACCAGCGGCAACTGCATCCGCAACATCACGAGCGACTCGCTGGCCGGCGTGGCACCTGACGAGATCGTCGACCCACGCTCCTACTGCGAAGTGCTGCGCCAGTGGAGCACGCTGCACCCGGAGTTCGCGTTCCTGCCGCGCAAGTTCAAGATCGCCGTCAGCGGCGCTCGCGAAGACCGCGCCGCCATCCGCTGGCATGACATCGGCCTGCAACTGTTGAAGAACGCGGCGGGCGAGGTCGGCTTCGAGGTCTATGTGGGCGGCGGTATGGGCCGCACGCCAGTGATCGCCCCGCTGGCCCGCACCTTTGTGCCCTGGCAGCAGATCCTCGTCTACATCGAGGCCGCCGTGCGGGTCTACAACCGCTTCGGCCGGCGCGACAACCTCTACAAGGCCCGCATCAAGATCCTGGTCAAGGCCGAGGGGCAGCGCTACTTCGACGAGGTGGACGCCGAGTTCGCCAAGCTGCTGCAAGAGGACCCGGCAGGTGCCGAGCACCTGATCCCGCAGGCCGAACTCGACCGCGTGGCGGCCTGCTTCCAGGCGCCCGAAGCCGCACTGCAAGCGGGCGCGCCGCTGCAGGCCGCATCCAGCCCGCGCCCCGGCGATGTCGACGCGCCGCAGGCCCACGTCCGCTGGCTGGAGCGCAACGTGCAGGCGCACCGGCTGCCCGGCCTGCGCGCTGTCACCTTGTCCCTGAAGCGCCCGGGCCTGCCACCGGGTGACGTCACGGCCGACCAGATGGACGCCGCCGCCGCGTTGGCCGAGCGCTTCAGCCAGGGCGAGCTGCGCGTGACACATGAGCAGAACCTCCTGCTGCCCTGGGTGCGCGAGGCCGACCTGCGCGCGCTGTGGCTGGCCGCCAAGGCCGAGGGCTTCGCCACCCCCAACATAGGCCTGGTGACCGACATGATCGCCTGCCCTGGCGGCGACTTCTGCGCGCTGGCCAACGCCCGCTCCATACCCGTGGCCGCCGAGATCACCGAGCGCTTCCAGGACCTGGACCTGCAGCACGACATTGGCGACCTGGACCTGCACATCAGCGGCTGCATCAACAGCTGCGGCCACCACCACAGCGGGCACCTGGGCATTCTGGGAGTGGACAAGGACGGGACCGAGTGGTACCAGATCACCCTGGGCGGCTCGGACGGGTCCACGCTGTCCGGCGCCGCCACACCCGGCAAGGTGATCGGCCCCTCGTTCGCCGCCGACGAGGTGGCCGATGCCGTCGAAGCCGTGATCGAGACCTACCGCCGCGAGCGCCGCGCCGCAGAGCGCTTCATCGACACCGTGCGTCGCCTGGGAACGGCGCCCTTTTGTGCAGCCGCCAATGGGGTCCGCCTGACCACCGCCGCCTGAATGTCCACCCTCACGACCGAGCAGCCCCATGAAGTTCATCGATTCCCACCATGACCGCTGGCACCTGGCCGCGGGCGAAGACGGCCCCCTGCCCCACCCCAGCCCGGCCGACCAGCTGCTGCTGACCCTGGAGCAATGGCACGCCGTGCGCAGCCACTGGAGTGCCCAGTCCACCGCCGGCAAGCGCCTGGGCCTGCAACTGGCCAACGATGCCGACGTGGAAACCCTGAAGGCCGATCTGCCACGGCTGAGCCTGATCGCGCTCGCCTTTCCCAAGTGGACCGATGGCCGCGCCTACACCCAGGCACGGCTGCTGCGCGCACGCCTGGGCTTCCAGGGAGAGATCCGCGCCACGGGCGAGGTGCTGGTGGACATGCTGCCCCTGCTGCAGCGCACCGGCTTCGACGCCGTGCAGTTGCGGGCCGACCAGCGGCGGGAGGCGGCGCAGCGGGCACTGGGCTTCTTTGCCGCCCACTACCAGGGTGATGTCCTGCAGGAGCGCCCTCTGTTCCGCCGCGCAGAGGTGGCGAAGACTCAAGCGCCTGCAGCGGAGGCGGCATGAGCCCGGCCCAGCCCGCGGCTGCGGCCGGCCGGGTGATCTTCGTAGGCGCCGGCCCCGGTGCGGCCGACCTCATCACCCTGCGCGGGGCCCGAGCCTTGGCCCAGGCCGACGTCGTGCTCCATGACGCGCTGACCGACCCCGCGCTGCGCGACCTGGCGCCCCAGACCCGCTGGATCGACGTGGGCAAGCGCGGTTTCTGCGACTCCACAGGCCAGACCCGCATCAACGCCCTGCTGGTGACGCACGCCCGTCGGGCGGCCGTGGTGGTGCGGCTCAAGGGCGGAGACCCGAGCGTCTTCGGCCGTCTGGAAGAAGAACTGGAAGCCTTGGCCGAGGCCGGCATCGCCAGTGAGGTGGTGCCTGGCGTGACGTCCGCCCTGGCCGCCGCGGCGGCGCTGCAGCGACCGCTCACCCGGCGCGGCCGCGGCCGCGGCGTCAGCCTGACCACGGCCATGACCCGCGCCGGCGACCTGCAGGCCACGCGCACCGCGGACACCGAGGTGTTCTACATGGCCGGCCGCCAGCTCGCCGCCCTGGGCCGCCGCCTGCGCGAGGCCGGGTGGCCGGCGCACACGCCCGTGGCGGTGGTGTCAAGGGCCGGCTGGCCGGACCAGATCGGCTCTGACCACACCGTGGCGACGCTGGCCCAGGCCGCACTGCTGCACAGCGGTCGTCCCACGGTGGTGACGGTAGGGGTGGGCGCCGCGGCGGTGGCGTCCTGCAGCCCCGAAACTGGCGTTGCGCTCGACTCGGGCCTGACGACAGGCGAGCCCCTGAGCCGGCACAGGGCGGACGAGCCGGCGAGCGAAACCGCCTTGACGGCGCCGTAAACTTCGGGTTTTCCTGGGCTGGCGTGTCAACCCAGCCTGATGTCAAGTTTCGTTACATTCTTCCCAGCCTCCTTGGCACCCATCGCCTTCGGACTTCCGCCATGACCCACGTCGTCACCGAATCCTGCATCCGCTGCAAGTACACCGACTGCGTCGACGTGTGCCCCGTCGACTGTTTCCGGGAAGGGCCCAACTTCCTCACCATCGACCCGGACGAGTGCATCGACTGCGCGGTGTGCATTCCCGAATGCCCGGTGAACGCCATCCTGCCCGAGGAAGATGTTCCGGGGGACCAGCAGCACTTCATCAAGCTCAACGCCGAGCTGTCGCGCAAGTGGCCCAGCATCACGCGCAGCAAGGCCCCGCTGCCCGACGCTGACGACTGGAAAGACCGCAACGGCAAGCTCAGCGAACTGCAACGCTGAGGCTCGGGCCGCACCGTGGGGCCCATCGCGAGCCAGCCCGAACCGCCCGCCGAGATCGAGACCGACGCCCTGGTCATCGGCGCCGGGCCGGTGGGCCTGTTCCAGGTCTTCGAGCTGGGTTTGCTGGAAATCCAGGCCCATGTGGTGGACTCTCTGCCGGCCCCAGGCGGCCAGTGCCTGGAGCTCTACCCGGACAAGCCCATCTATGACGTGCCCGGCCTGCCCGTGTGCACCGGGCGAGAGCTCACGCAGCGGCTGCTGCAGCAGATCCAGCCCTTCCACACCCCGCTCCACCTCCAGCAGGAGGTGACCCACCTGCAGCGGCGGGCCGACCAGCGGTTCGACGTGCAGACCAGCCAAGGCACGCGCTTTGTGGCGCGCACCGTCTTCATCGCGGGCGGTGTGGGCTCGTTCCAGCCTCGCAAGGTCAAGGTTCCCGGCCTGGAACCGCACGAGGGCTCGCAGGTGCTCTATCGCATGCCCGACCCCGCGGCAATGGCCGGGCAGGACGTGGTGGTGATGGGCGACGAGGACACGGCCCTGGAGTGGGCGCTGCACCTCGCCGAGCCCGGCTCGCACCGGGCCCGCAGCGTCACCCTGCTGCACCGCCGGGATGCCTTCCGCGCAGCGCCCGCCACGGTGCAGCGCCTGCGCCAGCAGTGCGAAGTCGGGGCGATGCAGTTCGTCGCCGGCCAGATCGTGGGCCTGCGCGAACACCTGGGCCAGCTCACCCACCTGGAGGTCGCCTGCAGTGATGACCAGCAGCTCACCCTGCCGGTGGACCGGCTGCTGGCCTGTCTGGGCTTGAGCCCCAAGCTGGGCCCGATCGGCGAGTGGGGCCTGGCCCTGGAGCGCAAGCAGCTCGTCGTGGACACGCAGCGCTTCGAGACCAGCGAGCCCGGAATCTACGCCGCCGGTGATGTCGTGACCTATCCAGGCAAACGCAAGCTCCTGCTGTGCGGCTTTCATGAAGCCACCCTGGCGGCTTTTGCTGCCAGAGAGCGGGTCTATCCAGACCGGCCAGTGCAACTGCAGTACACCACCACCAGCCCACGGCTGCATCAGTTGCTGGGCGTGGCGTAGCGAAAAGGCCGGCTCCAGCAGGCCTTCCTGAGCGCCCACATAATTCGCACCGCGGCGGGCAGAGATGCCCGCCGCTCTCCGCTAGGGGTGTTGCCGCCGGCTTGCCGGCGTCGACTGAGACAGTCCCTTTGAACCTGATTGAGGTAATCCTCGCGCAGGGAAGCCGCTGAGACAGCACGCACGGGTGCCCCGTGCCGCCTGGCATCAGCGTTTGCCGACCTGCCATCGCCCTAGAAAGCATCACGATGGCAACCCGAACCACTCGCTCCTCTCTCCGCCCGGCCTGCGCCCCCACGCGCCTGGCCGCCGCCCTGGCGTTGGCCCTGCCCGCACTCGCCTGGGCCCAGGCCGCCACCGATACGGCCACCCAGACCATCACCGTCAGCGGCCGCAGCGCCAGCAACGCCGCCAGCGTGGCGGGCTTTGGCGACGTGCCCTTGTCGCGCGCGCCGTTCTCGGCCACCGTCATCACGCTCGGTCAACTGCAGGACGCGGGCATCACCGGCATTGGCGACTTGACCCGCGTGGACGCCGGCACCACCGACGCCTACAACGCGCCGGGATACTGGGGCCAGTTGGCCGTGCGCGGCTTCACGCTGGACAACCGCTTCAACTACCGGCGCGACGGCCTGCCCATCAACGCAGAGACCGCCATCGCCCAGGGCAACAAGCAGGCCCTGGAGATCCTGAAAGGCACCAGCGGCCTGCAGGCCGGCACCAGCGCGCCGGGGGGCCTGGTGAATCTGGTGGTCAAGCGGCCCACCCAGCGCCTGCGCCAGGCCGAACTGGCCTGGGAGCAGGAAGGCAGCCTGGGCCTGTCAGTGGACCTGGCCGACCGTGCCGGCGCCGATGGCGCGCTGGGCTGGCGCCTGAACGCCGGCCTGGAGCGGCTGGACCCGCAGCTCAAGAGCAGCCAGGGCCACCGCGGCCTCCTGGCCCTGGCCACCGAGGCCCGCCTGGGCAGCGGCACTCTGCTGGAGTTGGAGATCGAAAGCAGCCGGCAAAGCCAGCCCAGCACGCCAGGCTTCAGCTTGCTGGGGAACGGGCTGCCACCTGCACGCAGTATCGACCCGCGCACCAACCTGAACAACCAGGCCTGGAGCCTGCCGGTGGTGATGGACGGCCTGACCGGCTCGGTACGTCTGACTCAGGCGCTCAGCGACGACGTGGACCTGGTGGCCCATGCCATGCGCCAGCGTCTGCGCACCGACGACCGGGTGGCGTTTCCCTTTGGTTGTGACGCAGAGGGCGACTACAGCCGCTATTGCAGCGACGGCAGCTTCGACCTTTACGACTACCGCAGCGAGGGCGAGCGCCGCACCAGTGACGCGGTGGATGTCTCAGTCAACGGCCGCGGCCAGTGGCTGGGCCTGCAACACCGCTTTTCGGCGGGCGTCTTGTTCACGCGATTTGAGGCTCGCTTCAACCGACAAGCGTACAACTACGCGGGCTCGGGCTCCATCGACGGGTTGACCCCACTGCCTGCCAACCCAACACTGACGGAAGAGAACACCCAGCGCAACGAGCGCAGTACCGAGTGGCGCCTGCAGGACGCCATCACGCTGAGCCCCCGGTGGAGCTTGTGGGCCGGTCTGCGCCACACCCGGCTGCACCGGGACAGCGTACGCACCGATGGCTCGCGGCCTACCTCGTACGACCAGTCTTTCACCACGCCCTGGCTTGCGGTCAGCCATGCCTTGAACCCACAGACGCTGGCCTACCTCAGTTGGGGCCGGGGGGTGGAGTCGGATGTGGCGCCAAACAGATTGGCGTGGACCAATCCCGGCCAAGCCTTGCCCGCGCTCAAGAGCCAGCAGACCGAGCTGGGCATCAAACAGCCTGGACCGCGCCTGGACTGGCGAGTCGCGGCGTTTGACATCGTTCGTCCGGAATGGAGTAACGGGTCGAGTTGCAATGAGGATATCCCTGCCAGTTGCACCCGCCAGGAAGACGGCGTAGCCCAGCACCGCGGCGTGGAGCTGGAAGCCGAATGGCGTACCGGCGCCTGGTCGGTGCGTGGCAGTGCCATGGCGCTGCGCGCGCGCCGCGACGGCGCGGCCGATGCAAGCCTGAACGGCCTGCGGCCCGTTAACGTGCCCGCCACCAGCCTCAAGCTGCAAGGCGTGTACAACGTGCGGGCCGTGCCGGGTTTGGCGCTGCTGGGCTTCGTCATCCACGAGGGCGAACGCATGGTGCTGGCGAACAACCAGATCGCCACCCCCGGCTGGACCCGCCTGGACCTGGGCGCGCGCTGGACCCAGAAGTCCGCAGGCCGCACCCTAGTGTGGCGCGCCGGCCTGGACAATGTGACCAACACCCGGGCATGGAAGGAGGCGCCTCTGCAGTACGGTCATGTCTACCTCTACCCCCTGGCACCGCGCACCCTGCGCCTGTCGCTGACTGCCACGCTTTGAGCGCCCGAGCCCTGAAAACTTGACCGCTTCCCGTGACACGATGCGCCGCACCGCACGCCAAGCTGCGGCTTGGGGCGGCGCCTGGGCCCTGGCCTGGGCGCTGACGGTCACGGCGCCAGCCCATGCAGCCCCAGCCCCGGCCACGGCGCCGGCAGCGACCGGGGTCCGGGTGGTGGAGGACACCATGGCCCAGCGGGCCAAGGCCTGCACCGGCTGTCACGGGCCGCAGGGGCGCTCGCGGCCCGATGGCTATGTGCCGCGCCTGGCAGGCAAGCCCGCGGGCTACCTGCATGAGCAGTTGAGCGCCTTTCAGGAAGGACGCCGGCGCCACGAGGGCATGGCCCGCATGCTGGAGCACCTGAACGACGACATGCTGCGGGCCTTGGCCGAGCACTTCGCCTCTCTGGAGCTGCCCTACCCTTCCCCCGTGGCAATGCCGCTGTCTCCTTGTATCTTTAGTTCAGGGGGAAATGAACGTGGTTGTGGAAGGCGGTGGGCATGTGGTCGAAGGACGGCGCGGTGGGCAACTCGTAGAGTTGTCCAGGGCGTCGGCCGGTGCGCGCAGCGCA
>JBIKMY010000022.1:0-12958 GCA_044358945.1 Rubrivivax sp. | reverse complement strand
CCAGCCTGTGTCGCGGCAGGAGCCGGAGCCCTTTTCCAGCGTCTGCTCGGGCGTCTGCACACCCGGCTCCAGGCGGATCAGATAGGAGATCTCGCGCTGCAGGCGCTGGTTCAGGCCCACCAGGAAGTCGATGGTGCGGGTCTTTACGCGCGGAATGCTGTCCACAAAGGCCTGGAAGCGCGGCGTCAGCGGCCCGCGCGCCAGGTAGGGCATGAGGTCCTGCGCCGTCTCGGGGCTGTAGGCGAAGGGCACGTGCTCGGCCTGGGGCTCCAGGAAGAAGTCGAAGGGGTTGTAGACCGCCATCTCGGCCACTAGGTCCACCGTGACCTTGAACTCGCGCGTCTTCTCGGGGAATACCAGGCGCGCCAGGTGGTTGGCAAACGGGTCTTGCTGCCAGTTGATGAAGTGCTCGGCCGGCTCGATGCGCAGCGAATAGCTGAGGATCGACGTGCGGCAATGCGGCGCCGGGCGCAGGCGCACCACCTGCGGCCCCAGGTTCACGGGCCGGTCATACCGGTAGTGGGTGACGTGGTGCAGGGCGACGTGGATGGACAAGATGGAACTCCAAGGGCGCAGCGGCGCTTCGGGACACAGTGTCGGCGATGCAAGGTCTGGGCCAAGGCCGACGCGGCGCGACCCGGCCGGCTGCCCTCACGGCGCTGCCGAACCGCCCCGGCGCGACCCACCCCAGCCTTCAGCAGCGTCAAGGCACG
Organism: Rubrivivax sp.; assembly: GCA_044358945.1. Lineage (GTDB taxonomy): Bacteria > Pseudomonadota > Gammaproteobacteria > Burkholderiales > Burkholderiaceae_C > Rubrivivax. The sequence goes on along the minus strand of JBIKMY010000022.1, from coordinate 12,245 downwards.
GTGTGCCAGTACCTGGGCCGCGTCTGGCGCTCGCAGCGGCCCTCGGGCTGGTCGGAGCGCCAGCTCCAGGCGCCGCAGCGGTCGGTGCGCAGCACGGGGATGGCCCGGGCCTCGTAGCGCGCCACCACGTCCGGCGCCGGATGCCCGAAGCGGCTGCGGTACGCCGCCTGCGCCAGGGCCCAGCGCGGAGCCACGGCCTGGATGAAGGCCTCGGTGGAGGAAGTGCGGCTGCCGTGGTGGGGCACCAGCAGGGCGTCGCTTTTCAGGTTGGGGCCCTCACGGGCCAGCAGCGCGGTTTCCTGCGCGGCCTCGATGTCACCCGTCAGCAGCAGGCGGCGCCCCGAAGCATCGCTCACCCGGAGCACGCAGCTCAGCGCGTTGGGGCGCGCCGGCAGGGTGCCGGTGGGAGGGTGTTCAGCGGCAGCGGGGTGCAGCATTTCGAAGTCCACGCCGTCCCAGCGCCAGCGCTGGCCGGCGTCGCAGCGCTGGTGCGTGGGCAGCATCGCCCGCAGGGGATGGAAGGCCTCCAGCGAGCTGCTCAATTGCCGCACCGGCAGGGCCTTGATGAGCGAGGCGGCACCGCCCACGTGGTCCAGGTCGCGGTGGCTGAGCACCAGGTGGTCCACGGCCTGCTCGCCGCGGGCGCGCAGCAGCGGCAGTAACACGCGCTGGCCAGCATCGGCCTCGGGCGTGTACTGCGGGCCGGCGTCGTACACCAGCAGGTGCTGCGCGGTGCGCACCAGCACGGCCGTGCCCTGCCCCACGTCCACCACCACGGTCTCGAAACGGCCCTCGGGCGGCCGGTCCATGTGCGGGGCCAGCAGGGGCAGCATCAACGGCAGGCCCAGCCCGCGCAGCCGCCACGGCAGCGGCATCACCAGCAGCGCTCCACCCAGCAGGCCTGCGGCCACGGCCCAGGGCGGCGCCGCAGCGGCGCTCCACACCGCCAGCGGCCAACCCGCCAGCAGTTCGAGAAAGGCCGTCAGGCCCTGCACCGCTCCGGCTGCCAAGGTCCACGCCGGCGGCAACAGCAGACCGATCAGGGCCAGCGGGGTGACGAGCAAGGTCACGAGCGGAATCGCCACCAGGTTGGCCGCGAAACCCACCACCGACACCTGCTGAAAGAACACCATCGCCAGCGGCGCCAGGCCGACCGTGGCGGTAGCCTGGGTGCGCAGCAGTGCTTGCAGGTGGTCTCGCCACACCTGGGCTGACAAGGACTGCAGGGCGGGAGCCGCAGGCCGTGACACCGGCTCGGACACCATCAGCAGGCCCACCGCAAAGAACGAGAGCCAGAACCCCGCCTGGCCCACCGCCCAGGGGTCGAACAGTGTCACGGCGACGGCTGAAGCCAGCAGCACCAGCAACCCCGGCCACTGCCGCCCCGCCAGCCGCAGCGCCACCACCACGGCCAGCATCAGCACAGTGCGCTGCGCCGGCACGCCCCAGCCGGCCACCCCGGCGTAAAGCGCCGCGAGCACCAGCCCGCCGATGAGCCCCGCCGTCTGCGCCGGCAGCCTCAGCATCAGACGCGGACTGCGCCGCCAGGCCCAGCCCACCACCCCCGCAGCCAGCCAGGCCCACATCGTGACGTGCAGCCCGCTGATGCTCATCAGGTGAGCCACGCCGGTGATGCGGAACAACTCCCAGCCTTCGCTGTCGATGGCGGCCTGGTCGCCCACGGCCAGGGCGGCCAGCACACCCGCAGCGGCGGGGTCTGCCACGCGCAGGAGGATGGCGTCACGCCAGTGCTGGCGCAGGCGCTCCAACGGGTGGGCCGCGGCCGCCTCCAGCCGCTGCGCGCCGGGACGCACGTGGCCCGTGGCCCGCAAGTCCTGCTCGAAGAGCCAGCGCTCCAGATCGAAGCCATGGGGGTTGACCGCTCCGTGGGGACGCTTCAGGCGCACCGGCAGGCGCCACCGATCACCCGCCACCAGCGGCAGGGCGGGGCGGCTCAGCGCGGTGTCGACATCCCAACCCTGGAACCAGGCCAGGCTCACACGCTGCGGCACGTCCACGGGGCGCTCGGCCGGTGCGGCACCCTGGCGCTTATCCACCAATTGCGCAGACTCCACCTCGAGCACGAAGCGCACGCCCAGGGCACTCACGCGGGGCAGTTCCGCCACCGTACCCGTGAGCACCAGATCACGACCTTCCAACGCCGGGGCCAGCGCTTCCTGGAGACGCTGGCCGGCGCGCAGTTCGGCATGAAACCAACCGATGCCGAACACGCCCAGCAGCAGCAACGCGGCGCACAGGGTGCGCAGCGCCCCGAGGGGCTGGCGCGGGGGTGGGATCGGGGGCGGGGGCGGGGCGGACTGTCCGTCAGCCCCGCGGGTGCGCAGCCCCAGGATGCCCAGTCCGGCGACCAGGGCCGAAACGGCCAGGCCTGCCCAGGCTGTGGAAACTGGAAACACCGCAGCCTGGCCCATCTGCAGCGCAGTGCCGGCCAGCCAGGCCAGCGCCAGCAAGGCCAGGGCGATGCCGCCGAGCAGGGCGACGTTGCCTGCACGGCCTTGCGTGCCCGCCGCCGGCGCTGTGTGCATCAGACCTCCCGGGCCTGCATCTTGCACAAGGCCGCTCGGCCGGAGTGTAGGATTCCCTGACTCCGCGGCCGCCCGGCATCTGCTGACCGCGGCGGCGCCCCCCCGCTCACCCTGACTGGAGCTGCCCCATGACGATCGCCCAACGCCTTGCCGACCTCGGCATCACCCTGCCCGCTCTGGCCGTGCCCGCTGCGGCCTACGTGCCCTTTGTCCGCACGGGCAACCTGATCTTCGTGTCGGGCCATATCGCCAAACAGGACGGCAAGGCCTGGGTGGGACAGCTCGGCCTGACCATGACCACGGCCGAGGGCCAGCAGGCCGCGCGCGCCGTGGCCATCGACCTCATGGGCACGCTGCAGGCCGCCGTGGGCGATCTGGCCAAAATCAAGCGCATCGTCAAGGTGATGAGCCTGGTCAACAGCACCCCCACCTTCACCGAGCACCACCTCGTCACCAATGGCGGCTCCGAACTGCTGCAGCAGGTGTTCGGGGCCGCCGTGGGTGCCCATGCACGCAGCGCCTTCGGCGTGGCGCAATTGCCCATGGGCGCGTGCGTGGAGATCGAGCTGATCGCCGAGGTGGCGTGACCGCGAGTCTGGCTCTGCAACCCGCGATCATGAGCCTGCCAGAGCGCCCGAGGGCGGTGCTGCTGTGGGTGGCTGGGGCCAGCGTCGCGGCCATCGCCGCCGCCTTGGTGTCTCAGCATGTGTTCGACATGCAGCCCTGCCCCTGGTGCGTGCTGCAACGTGCGGTGTTTGCAGCCATCGCCCTGGTGGCCTTGGCAGGGGCGTGGGCGCCGCAGCGCCTGGCGCAGGCGGGCGCCTTGCTCGCCACGGGCCTGCTGGCCCTGGGCGGTACGGGCGCCGCGCTGTGGCAGCACTTCGTGGCCAAGTCCTCCTCCTCGTGCAATCTCACGCTGGCCGACCGCATCATCAGCGGGCTGCAGCTGGATGCGCTGGCACCCGAGGTGTTCGCGCCCCGGGCCTCTTGTGCAGATGCAGCAGTGGACCTGCTGGGCCTGCCCTACGAGTTCTGGAGCCTGGGCCTGTTCGCAGTGATCGCAACGGCTGCCGCCTGGACAGTGGTGTGCACCCTCACCTCCGGCCGCCGTGCCCATCAGGGTAAGCCTTGATGCGACGCCACGGCCCGGCTGCTAGCGTTCCCGCCATGCAAGCCAGTCGCAGGACGCGGCTTGCCAAGGGGGAACACCAAGATGGGCGTACAAGCCTCGGCCACACGGACCGAAGATGACGAACAGGTGGTGCAGGCGTTCATTCATGAGCGCTTCATCGAACTGTTCCTGAGCCAGAACAAGCGCTCACAGCTGAGCCTGATGGGAGCTGCGGTCTTCATCTTCGTCACCTGGTCGCTCAGCAGCACATCGCCCTGGACCATCGCCTGGCTCATCAGCGTCCTCCTGTTCGGGCTGTGGCGGCTGCGCTGGTCGGCGCGCATCCTGCAGGCCGACAACGGGCGCCATGCGGTGGCCAAGGTGGGTGGGCTGATGGCGGGGGGCGGCCTGCTGATGGCCTTGTCGGTGCTGGGCTTCGGCTCCATGAGCGATCTCGGCCATGCCGCCGTATCCATCATCCTGCTGACCGTGGCCACGGGTTCGGTCATCAGCACTGCGGGCTACAGAGGCGTGTTCTTGGCCTACGCCGCTCCCATGCTGGTGCCGCTGGCGCTGGGGTGGGCGGTCTCGCCGCACCCCCCCGCAGAAGCCGCCATTCACTGGGGCCTGAGCCTGCTGATCCTCATCTACCTGGCCTTTCTGATGGGGGTGGCCCGGCAGCAGGCCACCGTCTTCGAAGACTCCTGCCGCATCCGCTTTGCCGAGAAGAAGCTGAACGCCCAGTTGCAACAGGCGCTGGAAAACGAGAGCGAGGCGCACCGCGCCAAGACCCACTTCCTGGCCGCCGCCAGCCACGACCTGCGCCAGCCCATCCACAGCATGAACGTGCTGGTAGCGGCGCTGAGCATGCGCGTACTGGACGAGCGCGGGCAGGAGATCACCCGCCTGCTGGGCAATGTCAACAAGACCCTGGCAGCACAGCTGGACGCGCTGCTGGACATCTCACGCCTGGACGCCGGCACGGTGGAGGTGGCACACCGTCTGCAGCACCTGGACCGCCTGGTGACCGAGCACTTCCAGCTGATGGAAAACGGCGCGCGCGAGAAGGGGCTGCACTGCACGCTGCAGACCGACGGGTCGGTGCCGGTGCGGACCGACCCGTTGCTGCTGATGCGCGTTCTCAGCAACCTCACCGACAACGCCATGAAATACAACCGGCAAGGCGGGGAGGTGCGGGTGCGGGTGTGGCGCGACGGCGCACAGGCCTGCGTCAGCGTGGCCGACACGGGCATCGGCATTGCCGAGTCCGAGCACCACAAGGTGTTCCGCGAGTTCTACCAGGTGGACAACGTGGAGCGGGACCGCACCAAGGGCCTGGGCCTGGGGCTGTCCATCGTGCAGCGCTTGTGCGCGCTGCTGGACGTGCGGGTCGAGCTCGCGTCCACCCCCGGCAAGGGCACGGAGATCACTCTGCGCATGCCGCTGGCCGAGCGGGTGGCCGAGGGCGCGGCGCCCAGCGCCCTCGCCGACACGAAGGAGCCGGCCGCTCAGGGCCTGATGGGCCTGCGCGTCCTGGTGGTGGACGACGACCCGCAGGTACGCCAGAGCATGGAACTGTTGCTCACCGAGGTGGGCTGCGAAGTGCACCTGGCCGCCGGCACGGCCCAGGCCTGCGACGTGGCCCGCCGGCACACCCTGGACGTGCTGCTGAGCGACCTGCGCCTGCTGGCCGGCGACGACGGCCTCAAGGTGCTGGAAGCGGTGCGGGCCATACAGCCTGGCCTGCGAGCCGCGCTGATCACCGGAGAAACCGCCCCCGAGCCGCTGCGCCAGGCCCAGGGCGCAGGCGTGCCCCTGCTGCACAAGCCCGTGAACCTGAAAGCCCTGAGCAGCGTGCTGCTGCCCGGTGCTGGCGTGATGCTGCCCGACCCGTCAGGCGAAGCGCCAAGCCCCCGCTGAGTTCCCGCCCCTGGAGCACTCCTTGTCTTTGGCTCCCCTGCTGGGTCGCGGTTTGCACGCCCTGTGGTCGGCCCAGGCCGACACCGGCGGCGCCCAAGGTGCGGCGCCGCCTTGGGATGTGCTCATCGTCGGCACCGGCTACGGCGGCAGTGCGGCGGCCGCGGCGCTGGCCAGCTGCACGGTGGCCGACGGTCAGGGCGGACGCCGGCCCATCCGGCTGTGCATCCTGGAGCGCGGTCAGGAGCTGCGCCCGGGCGACTTCCCCTCGCGGCTGGCCGAGTTGCCCGGGCATCTGCGCATCGGTCAGCAGGCCACGGGCGAGGTGGGCGGGCAGGCCGAGGGCCTGTTCGATGTGCGCGTGGGCGATGACGTCATGGCCCTGGTGGCCAACGGGGTGGGAGGCGGCTCGCTGATCAACGCCGGCGTGCTGCTGGAGCCCCAGCCCGAGGAACTGCGCCGCGCCGACTTCGCCGCCCAGGTCAGGGATCTGCGCGACAGCGGCTGGTTCCAGCGCGCACGCAGAGCCCTGGGCGGCGAGTTGGCGGCAGACCCTGCCGATGCGGGCGCTGGCCCCGGGAAACCCATCCTGAACACCATCGCGCTGCACCCCGAACATGCCCGGCAACCCCTGGCCAAGGCCCAGGCCATGCAGACGCTGGCGGGCCGGCACCGTTCCGCCCGAGTCATGCCGCTGACGGTGGCCATGACCGCAAAGACCAACGCCGCCGGGGTGGAGCTACCGGCCTGCACCCTGTGCGGCGACTGCATGACCGGCTGTAATGTGGGCGCCAAGGATTCGCTGGATGTGAACCTGCTGCGCCAGGCGGTGGACGAGGGCGCGCAACTCTTCACCGGCGCCAGCGTCAGCCGCCTGAGGATGACCGCTGGCCCGGGCGACGAACCCGCCGCAGCGACGCCCGCGCCGGGTGCCCCGCGCTGGACGGTGGAGGTGCAGCACACCCGGCCCGACCTGCAGGCCCGGGAAGCCGGGCCGCTGGTGCTGCAGGCGCACCACGTGATCCTGGCGGCAGGCACCTTCGGCAGCACCGAGATCCTGCTGCGCTCCCGCGGTGCCGGGCTCACCTTCTCGCCCCGCCTGGGCGAGCGCTTTTCCTGCAATGGCGACAACATCGCCGCCGTCCACCGCCTGCCACAGGCCACCCAGGGCTGTGCCGACGAGAACACCGCCCTGGACGCCCGCCGGGTGGGCCCGACCATCACAAACGCCATCGCCTTCGAGGCCCGTCCTGAGCGCGGCAGCCGCCCGTTCTGGCTGCAGGAGTTCTCGGTGCCCGGGGCCATGCGGCGGCTGTTCGAGGAGATCGTCACCACCGGCCACGCCGTGCACCGGTTGCCCCAGGCCGACATGACCCGCCACGGCCCGGATGCCGCCGCCAGCGCCGCCGAGCAGACCGACCCGGCAGCCGTGGACCCCGACGCCATGGACCGCACCTTGCTCGTGGGCCTGATCGGGCACGACGACGCCGATGGCGTGCTGACCCTGCCGCGCGTGCAGCCCCCTGCGTCACCCCTGGCCGATCAGCGGCCCTTGCCGGCCCTGGGCACGCTGCGGGTGAAGTGGCCGCAGGCCCGGGGGTCCCCCACGCTCGATGCCGCCAGCGCGGCAGCGCAGCGCCAGGTGGACCACCTGCGCAGCCTGCAGGAGGAGCAACAGGCCCGCCCGGACGGCCCGCACTGGGTGCCCAATCCGCTGTGGCGCCTGCTGCCCGACGAGATGAGCTCGCTGACCGACCAGCCCCGCGGCCCCGTGCTGACCGTGCACCCGCTGGGCGGCTGTCCCATGGGCGGGTGCGCCGAGCAGGGCGTGGCAGACGCCTGGGGGCGCGTGTTCGACGGGGCGGACCCTCAAGGCCGGGCCGTCCTGCCGGGCCTGGCGGTGCTGGACGGCGCCCTCATCCCCGAGTCGCTGGGTGCCAACCCCTCGCTGACCATCGCCGCACTGGCCTGGCGGGGCGCCACCGCGCTGCGCGCCTGTTGGGGGCTGGAGGACGCGAAGGGTTCGGCCCCAGCAGGAAGTCATCAAGGAGCGGGCACAGCCGGTACGACACCACCCCGGCCCCGCCCTATGGGCCAGGCCCGCACGCCACTGCCCGGCCAGACCAGCCCGCGGCCGACCCGCATCGGCGTGATCGAACGCCTGACCGGCCCGGTCTGGCTGGATCTGGAAGACCGGCCCTCGGGCGCTCGGCCCTGGGTGGTGGAGTGGACGCTGGAGTACGAACCCGTCCGGCTGGACGAGGTGGCCACCTCTCTGGACCGCCGCCTGCAAGTGGACGAGTCCTCGGCCCACAGCCGCCTGCGCCTGTACGACCTGCGCACCTGGGAAGACCGCGGCCTGGCCGGGCAGGCCGACGAGGTACGTCACCGTCACGCCGTGCTGGAGGCACGCCTGTCCGGCACCCTGCGCTTCCTGCACCGGGAGGATTCGTTCGCGCTGCAGCGCACCCTGCGCGGCCTGAAGGCCTGGGTGCGGCATCGCGGCCTGCGGGATTTGTATGAGAGGTTCGCCGGCACTGTTTTCAGCGGTCGGGCCGCGGGCCCTGTCCAGGGTCCACCGCCCTCCACGCCAGCGGCCGGCACCAGGCTGGGGGCCCTGGTGATGGGCCTGCTGCGCACCGCCAGCCGCGCGGGCGAGGTGCGCCGCTTCGACTACGACCTGCGGGTGGGTGAAGTGCTGCGCTGCCGCCTGCAAGATGCCCATGGCCGGGCCGTGCAGCCCGTGGCGCCAGGCGCCGTGCTGCAAGGACACAAGCGCCTGACCTACGCCGTGGCCGGCAACCCCTGGCGTCAGCTCACGGAACTGCAGGTGACCCGCATGCCCGGCCTGGCCCGCCGCGGGCCGCAGCGCAGCGGCACCCTGGTGCTGGACCCGCGGTTCCTGGTCAGCCGACAGACCCCGCTGCTGCGCATCGTGGACCAGCAGGATCAGGTGCAGGCCCTGGCAGATCTGGCCGGCTTCGGGCTGACGCTGCTGCGTCTGCTGGCCTCGATGCATCTGTGGACCTTCCGCAAGCCTGACACCCCGGCGGCGCGCGACCCGGTGCGCCTGCCCCAGCCCATTACCGGCCTGCCGGCACCGCAGATCACCGAATGGGTGGTGGCCCCAGCCCGTGATGGCAAGCCGGAAGCCCGGGTACGGCTGACACGCTACCCGCCGCCAGCAGGCGCGGGCAGGTCACCCGCGCTGGTGATGATCCACGGCTACAGCGTCAGCGGCAACACCTTCACCCACGAGAGCCTGCGGCCCAGTGCAGCCGAGTGGTTCCATCACCAGGGACGCGACGTGTGGGTGCTGGACCTGCGCAGCAGCAGCGGCCTGCCCACGGCCACCGCGCCCTGGACACTGGAAGAGGTGGCGCTGGTGGACATTCCCGCCGCCCTGCTGTACGTGCGGCAGGTCACCGGCGCGCCGGTGGACGTGCTGGCCCACTGCATAGGCTGCGTCATGCTTTCGATGGCGCTGCTCTCGCGCCCAGAGGAACTGCTCGATCGCGCCAGGATGCTGGACCGGCCGGCGCCCCTGGATGCGGCGCAGCAGGCCGCGCTGGCGGCCTTCAACGGCGACGGCGGCGCGGGCCGCCCGCACCCCACGGTCCGGCGCCTGGTGCTGAGCCAGAAAGGGCCGGTGCTGCGCTACACCGACGCCAACGTGCTGCGCGGCTGGGTGATGCAGTACGCCCGGCGCTGGCTGCTGCGCGACGGCTATCAGTTCCGGCCGTCGGCGACGCCGGGGGCGGGCGAGCAGCTCCTGGACCGCCTGCTGGCCAGCCTGCCCTACCCCGACGCCGACTGGCGCGTGGAGAACCCCTGGCAGCCCTGGCGCCGCACCCCCTGGACGGCCACGCGCCACCGGATGGACGTGCTTTACGGCCGCGACTTCGAGGCCACTGGCCTGAGCCGCGCCACGCTGGAGGCCATCGACGACCTGTTCGGCCCTATCCACCTGGACACGGTCTCGCAGACCATCCACTTCACCCTGGCCGACCAGGCCACGGACCACAGCGGCGCAGGCGAGTACGTGACACCACAGCGCCTGCGCGAGCGCTGGTCGGGCATCGAAACCCTGGCCCTGCACGGCCGCGACAACGGCCTGGCCGATGTCTTCACCCAGCGCCTGCTGGGCCTGCACCTGGGCGCGGCCGGCGTGCCGTTCGCCGCCCGCACCTTCGACGGCATGGGCCACCAGGACCTGCTGATCGGCACCCGCTCGGCCGAGGTGTTCCAGGAGGTCGAACATTTCCTGCAGCGGGGCGTGGCGGCCTTTGGCGCAGGGCTGCTCGAGGCACCGCCCCCCGCCGACGCGGCGGCCGGACGCCCGGCGCAAGTGGTGATCCGTCCGCCCTGGCTGGGCCCGCGGCTGGACGTGCTAAGTCCATCGGGTCACGAGAAGGCCGCCTTCGCCCGGGTGGCCGCGATGCCGCCGCTGGACGCCGGCACCGTGCGGCTGGTGCTGGTGCCGGTACGGCGCGCGGCACAGGGCTGGCGCCTGACCGCCGGCAGGTTCGGACTGTCGCGCGCGCCAGCCCGCAGCCGACAGTGGCAGTTCGTCCACGCCGGCCGGCTGGTGGGGGTGGGCCCCACGGCGGGCACGACAGACATGGCGGGCAGCGCGGATGCAGGGGCCCCGCAGGTCCGGATGCCCGACGGCTGGCTGGCCCTGATGGTCTACAGCCCCGACCAGCAGGCCGATCCGCCCTGGGACCTGCCCTGGCCCGGCCTGAACGGGCCACCACCCTTCAAGCCGACCCATGCCGTCGCCTCTGCCAAGCCCCCAAGGGGCCGGATCCGGCGGGCACGCGCAGACATCCGGCGCTGGCTGCGTTCAGCCCCTGCCGAGGAGGTGGAGGCTTGCCTGGTGCCGTGCCAGGCCCTGCAGCGGCTGGTGGCCCACCTGGCTGCGGCCGACCCCGCAGCCGACGGGCCCGCCCCGCGCGTTCACCTGGCCGTGGCAAGTTGCCAGTACCCGCACGGGCCGCTGGACCAGGCGCCCGCACAGGCCAGCCTGCAGCGCATGGCCGAGCACGCCGACCAGGGCCGGCTGGACCTGGCGCTGTTCCTGGGCGACCAGATCTATGCCGACGCCACCGCGGGCCTGGTGGACCCGACGCGCCGCGACGAGCGCTACGAGATCCCGCACGAGCGGGCCCAGCGCGCCCCCGGCCTGCGCCGCGTGCTCGCCCGCCTGCCCAGCGTGATGCTGCTGGACGATCACGAACTGGTGGACAACTGGGAGCCCTGCCCGCCAGGCACCGACCCCACCGCGCCTCTGTGGCTCACACGGGCCGAGTCGCTGCGCGACGGCCGCTGGGGCTACTGGAAGTACGAACGCATGCGACCACAGCTGCGGCATGAGCCGCTGCGTGATGTGGCCGACAAGGACTTCAGCTTCGCCGGTCTGCCGCTGTACCTGGCCGACACCCGCACCGGGCGCGGGGCGCGCAGCGCCTCGTCATCCACAGGCGTTGCCCACATCCTGCACAGCAGCGGCAAGCCCTGCACCCCAGGCCCGTTCGAAGCCCTGGAGGCCTGGCTGTGCCTGCACCGGGACCGCCCGAAGGTGGTGGCCACCCCGTCGATGCTGCTGCCCCGGCGGGCCGAGGTGGTGCGTGACCCCAGCGCCTCAGACCGCAGCGATGCCTGGGACGGCTACCCCGCCAGCCTGGACCGGCTGCTGGACCTGCTGATGCGTGAGCAGATCCACCACACGGTGTTCCTGTCGGGCGACGAGCACCACGCCCTGTGGTGCGAGGTCACGCTGGACCCGCCGCCGGAACGGGCAGGCCCCTGGGGACCGGTGAAGCTGACCTCCGTGCACAGTTCGTCGCTGTATGCACCCCTGCCCTTTGCCAATGGGCACCCTGCCGACCTGTCAGACGAATCCTTTGTCACCGCGGGCGGCACCCGGGTGTCCATGAAGACCTGCTACGCGCCGCCGGGTGACGGCTGGGCCTGCGTGAGCCTGATCCCTGGCCCGGGCGATGGCGCGCTGGAGGTGGAATTCGTGAAGGCGCAGGGCCCGGAGGCGGCCTGAAGGCATCGGTATCGCCGGGCACGTGAGCGCCGCTCAGCGGAACCGGACCCCCATCTTGGCCAGCAGGTACACCGCCTCGGTGCGGTTCTGCAGGCCCAGCTCCCGGAAGATGGCGTTCGCGTGCTGCTTGACCGTGCCGTCGGCGATGTCCAGCGCACGGGCGATCTCCTTGTTCGACAGGCCCCGCACGATGTGACCCAGCACCTCCACATGGCGTGTGGTGAGCTGGGGAAAAGCCGCACCGATCTCGGTCAGCGCCGCGCCAACGCCGCCACGACGGAGGGCCCGGGGCGAGGACTCACCGGGCGCCGAAGCCTGGGCAGGCCCGCGCGGGTCAGGCAGTTGCGCCGCATGCGCTGCGAGTGCGGCCTCGGGCAGCCAGATGCCGCCCCGTGCCACGATGTCCAGCGCCTGGATCATGGCCTCGGGCGCCGATTCCTTGGGCACGAAACCCACGGCACCCGCGTCAATGGCGCGGCGCACCAGGTCCGGGTGCGCCTCGCCCGAGACGATGACCACCCGGGCCTGCGGCAGCACCTCGTGCAGTTGCGCGATCAGCGCCACGCCGGAGGGTTCGCGGCCCAGGTGCCAGTCCAACAGCACCAGTTCGTAGGTC
>JBIKMY010000309.1:0-3387 GCA_044358945.1 Rubrivivax sp. | reverse complement strand
CCGCACCGCGACGCCGTGCTGGCGCTGTGGCATCACGTCTTCGACTGAACCTGCCCTGGCTCGCAGGGTGCGTCGGCCTGGGCGTGCTGACGGTGCTGGTGTTCCTGCATGACGCCGTGAGCCCCCCCGCCCAAGCCTGGGCGCCCCTGCTGGAGTGGCGGGCCGAGCGGGTCTGGGGCGAACCCTGGCGGCTGCTGACGGCCCCATTCGTGCACTACGGTTTCCAGCACCTGGCCTCCAACCTGGCGGGCTGTGCCGTGGTGGCCCTGTTCGGCTGGGCCGGCCGGCTGTCAGGCCGGTTCACGCTGGTGGCGGCTCTGGCGTGGCCGCTGACGCATGCGCTGCTGCTGGGCGCACCAGGTCTGGCACGCTACGGCGGCCTCTCCGGCCTGCTGCACGCCCTGGTGGCCGTGGCCGCCGTGGCGCTGATGCTGCAAGGCGGGCGACGACAGCGCACGGTGGGCGCAGCCGTCTGGGCCGGGCTGCTGCTCAAGGTGCTGCTGGAGCAACCCTGGGCCGGCGCAGTGCAGACCGTGCCCGGCTGGGACATCCCCATCGCCGTGGCGGCCCATGCCGCCGGCCTGGTCAGCGGCACTGTGGTCGGCATCCTGGCCGGCCTCCTGAAGGCGGCCCGGCATCGACGCGACAATGACGCGCACCGACACCCCGCCCCACCCCTCACACAGGAGCCTCCCCCATGATCACGCTTTGCGGGTTTCCGATCTCGAACTACTACAACAAGGTCAAGCTGGCCCTGCTGGAAAAGGGCATCCCCTTCGAGGAGGAGCGGGTGATGACCGGCTCGAAGGACGAGGCGGTGCTGGCGGCCTCGCCCCTGGGCAAGGTGCCCTTCATCCGCACCCCGCAGGGCGCGCTGTGCGAGAGCCAGGTCATCGTGGACTGGATCGAGGCCGCCTACCCGAACCCGCCGCTCATACCGGCCGACCCGTTCGCCGCGGCCAAGGTGCGCGAACTCGCGACCTTCATCGATCTGCATCTGGAACTGGTCGCGCGCGACTTGTACGCGCAGGCCTTCTTCGGCGGCACGGTCAGCGAGGGCACGCAGGCGCGGGTGCGCAAGCAACTGGAGCGCCACATTCCGGCCTTCAAGCGACTGGCTTCGTTCTCGCCCTACGTGGCCGGGGACACGTTCACCCTGGCCGACTGCTCGGCCTGGGTGAGCCTGCCGCTGGTGGCCATGGCCACCCGCTCGGTGTACGGTGAGGACCTGCTGGCCGCCCAGGGCGTGGACTGGAAGAGCTACGTCAAGCTCGTGGGCGAACGACCGAGCGCGCAGCGCGTGGCGGCCGACCGCAAGGCGGACACCCTGCCCAAGGCCTCTTGAAGCGGGCGGCGGCCGCCTTCTGACTCAGGCGGCGGCGGCCGCCTTCTGCGCCAGCGCGGCCTGCGTGATGTCCTTGCGGTAGCGGTTGAGTTCCTGCACGCTGGCGAAGCTGCGCTCCATCAGCAGGCCCAGGTTGTGCAGGATGCGCTCGACCACCTTGCCTTCCCAGGCACTGTCGAACTGGATCTGCTTGTCCAGCCAGCGCTCCAGCCAGGCGGGGTCTGGCAGGCGGCTTTGCACGGTGTCGCGCGGGAACAGCTGCTCGTTGACGTGCAGGTTGGTGGGGTGCAGGGCCTGTGCCGTGCGCCGGGCGCTGGCCATGAGCACGCCCACCTTGGCGAATGCGGCCCGCGCCTCGTCACCAAAGCGCGTCAAGGCGCGCTTCATGTAGCGCAGGTAGGCCCCGCCGTGGCGAGCCTCGTCGCGCGCCAGGGTCTCGTAGATGGCCTTGATGACCGGCTCCGTGTGCCACTCGGCTGCGCGCCGATACCAGTGGTTCAGGCGGATCTCGCCGCAGAAGTGCAGCATCAGGGTTTCCAGCGCAGGCGCGGGATCGAACTCGAAGCGGATCTCGTGCAGTTCTTCCTCGGTGGGCACCAGGTCGGGGCGGAAGCGCCGCAGGTACTCCATCAGTACCAGGGAATGCTTCTGCTCCTCGAAGAACCAGACGCTCATGAAGGCGGAGAAGTCGCTGTCGTCGCGGTTGTCGCGCAGAAACATCTCGGTGGCCGGCAACGCCGCCCACTCGGTGATGGCATTCATCTTCACCGTGCGGGCCTGCTCGTCCGACAGTCTGGAGGCATCGAACTGGCCCCAGGGAATGTCGGTGTCCATGTTCCAACGGACGGCCTCGAGTTGCTTGAAGAGTTCAGGGTAGAGCATGCACGCCCCCGTCAATTCAGGTTGACATCAACCCATGCATTCTAGGGACGCACAGGGCCATTTCTTGCAAGCCGTACGGCACGCAGGGGCTCAGGCAAGGCGGTCGGACTCCCCTGCCTCGCGCCAGCGCCGCACTTCGAGCGCGATACCGTGCAGCTCCTGGACCACCTGCACGCCCGGCACCGGCCGGCGCGCCAGCACCGCAGCCGAGCCGCCGGCCCACAACTCCACGCCCGAGGACAACCTGGCACGCAGGTCGGTCAAGCCTTCCAGCACCTGCTGCGCGCCCAGGATGCCGGAGAACCCCAAGGCCACGATGTCGGCCTGATGGGCCTGACACGCCCGCACGATGTCCAGCAGCGGCGTCTGCACGCCCAAGGAGACGCAGGCACAGCCTTCCAGACGGAACAAGGCCTCCACCATCAGCAGGCCCAGGCCGTGAGGCTCCCCCGGGAAGGTGGACAGCAGGACCGTCGGGCGGGCCGCCGACTGCGGCACGGGGATCTGCGAGATGGCCTGCCGCATCACCACCTGCACCTCCTCGGTGTAGGCGTGCTCCTCGAAAATCTCCAGGCGCCCGCGCATCCAGGCTTCGCCCACCGCCGCGTTCAGCGGCGCCACCAGATCGGTGACGAATCTGAAGGTTCCCAGCCGGGACAACATGCGCCCCAGTTCTCGGTGCAGGCCTGCCGAGTCGTGGCGCCGGATCAGATCCATGAAAGGGTCCAGGGACTCGGCCTGGGACGGCGCTGGAGCCCCCCCATCCGAAGGGGCGCCCTGCGGTCCGCCATCAAACAGGGCCTTCACCTCCTGCGGGCTCATCTTCATCAGACGTCCCGGGCGCCAGCCCGCATCTGCCAGGCGCTTGAGCATGCGCAAGCGCTCGACCTGCGGGACGGGATAGACACGTTCGCCAAAGCTGTCGCGCGACGGCGCAGGAAAACCGTAGCGGCGCTCCCACACCCGCAAGGTGTCCTTGGACAAACCCGTCTCGCGCTCCACCGCCGCGATGGACAACAGACGCTCCGCTTCCGTACCGCGGCTATCGCCTGGTTCCGACCCCTGCGGCCCCGTCAAGTCCCTCAAGTTCATGCTGGCATTTTGTCCTGGACAATCGTCGGTCAGCAACCTTTTGAGGTCTCCATTCGCAACCCTCTTGT
>JBIKMY010000308.1:0-3413 GCA_044358945.1 Rubrivivax sp. | reverse complement strand
GCGGCCGACTATCTGCGCAAGCACCTGGCCAGCACCCTGCGGGGCGGTCCGCCGCCGGACATCTTGCCGTTGTTCGCCCGCCTGTCCCAGGCCGAGCAGGACCGGGTGTTCACACCCGGCAACGGGCGGCGTATCGTGCTGGCCACCAACGTGGCCGAGACCTCACTGACGGTGCCAGGCATCCGTTTCGTCATCGACTCCGGCCTGGCGCGCGTCAAGCGCTACAGCTACCGCAGCAAGGTCGAACAGCTGCAGGTCGAGCCCGTGAGCCAAGCGGCAGCGCTGCAGCGCGCCGGCCGCTGTGGCCGAGTGGCCGATGGCGTGTGCATCCGGCTGTACGACGAGCAGGACTTCGGCGGTCGCCCCAGGTTCACCGACCCCGAGATCCTGCGTTCGTCCCTCGCGGGCGTGATCCTGCGCATGAAGGCCCTGCGCCTGGGCTCGGTCGAGGACTTCCCTTTTCTGGAAGAACCCCCGCGCAAGGCGATTGCCGACGGCTACGCGCTGCTGGGCGAACTCAACGCGGTGGATGAGGACAACGAGCTCACCGCCATCGGGCGCGAGCTGGCGCACCTGCCCTTGGACCCGCGCGTAGGCCGCATGATCCTGGAGGCGCGCGACCGGCAGGCGCTTGCCGAGGTGCTGGTGATCGCCTCGGCCCTGAGCGTGCAGGACGTGCGCGACCGGCCCTTGGAGGCGGCCCAGGCGGCTGATGAGAAGCACCGAAAGTTCGACGACGAGAAGTCGGAGTTCACCGGCTACCTCAAGCTGTGGAACTGGATCGAGGAGGGCAGGGGACACGCCGGGCAGGCTGCCCTGCTGGGGCACGCCGCCCACAGGGACTCAACACCCGCGGCCACAGCGCAAGCCGCGACGCCCCACAAGCTCAGCCACCGCCAGCAGGAGCAGCGGCTGCGCGAAAGCTTCGTCAACCCGCGGCGCGTGCGGGAGTGGCGCGACATCCACACCCAGTTGCATACCGTGGTGGCGGAGCACGGCTGGCGCCTGAATGGCGCGGCGGCCACTTACGAGCAGATCCACCTGTCCATGCTGGCAGGCCTGCTGGGCAATGTGGGCTGCAAGTCTGAAGACGAAGACTGGTATCTCGGCGCGCGCGGCATCAAGTTCTGGCGCCACCCCGGGGCGCACCTGTCCAAGAAGCCCGGCCGCTGGCTGGTGGCCGCCGAGCTGGTGGAAACCACCCGGCTGTTCGGCCGCGGGCTGGCGGCCATCGAGCCGCAGTGGATCCCTGGCGTGGCGGGCCATTTGCTGAAGAAGCAGCTGCTCGAGCCGCACTGGGAGAAAAAGGCCGCCGAGGTGGTGGCGTTGGAGCGCGCCACGCTCTACGGCATCGTCATTTACAGCAACCGTCGGGTGAACTACGGTCTGGTGGACCCCGCTGCGGCGCGCGAGATTTTCATCCGCGAGGCGCTGGTGCAAGGGGAGTGGGAGACCAAGCTGCCATTCCTCGCGCACAACCAGCGTCTCGTCCGGCAGGTGCAGGAGCTGGAACACAAGGCCCGCCGTCAGGACGTGTTGGTCGATGATGAGTTGATCTACGCCTTCTACGATCAGCAGTTGCCGAAGGACGTGTGCTCGGGCACCAGCCTGGAGCGCTGGGTCCGTGAGGAAGTGCGGCGTCAGCCGGAGCTGCTCAAGCTCACCCGCGAGGAGCTGATGCGCCACGAAGCGGCGGGCATCACCACCGCCGCCTTCCCGCGCACGGTGCGGCTGGGGGGCATCGACTGTGCGGCCGCCTACCTCCACGAGCCCGGGGATCCGCGTGACGGCTTGACGGTGACCGTGCCCATCTACGCCCTGAACCAGGTGGCCGAGGAGCGCTGCGACTGGCTGGTGCCTGGGATGCTGAAAGACAAGGTGCTGGCCCTGCTGAAGAGCCTGCACCAGCGCCCGCGCTCGCGCCTGGTGCCGCTGCCAGAGTCAGCCGCTGCCTTCTGCGAGGACGTGCCCTTTGCCCAGGGCGCCTTGGTGGATGCCGTGCTGAAGTGGGCGCGGGACAAGACCCAGTTGCCCTTGCTGCGTAACGACTTCAAGCTCGACACCTTGCCCGCACACCACTTCATCAACCTGCGCGTAGTGGATGAGCACGGGCGCCAGCTGGGGGCCGGGCGGCATCTGCCAGCGCTGAGGGCCGAGCTGGGTGCACAGGCCCGTGGCGCCTTCCAAGCGTTGGCTTCGCTCAAGCTGGCGCAGACCACTGCGGCGCCGGCAACGGGAACCGCACCGACTGCGCGAACTGCGAACGCGCTGACTCCGAACGCGCCGCCAGCACACGGCGCCAGGTCAGGCGAAGACAAGCTGCCGCCACGCCAGAGCGAACCCACCGCCCCCGGCCCAGCGGCCTTGCAGACCTACACCGCCTGGACCTTCGGCGAGCTGCCCGAGCTGATGGAGCTGCGCAAGGCCGGACAGGTGCTGGTGGGTTTCCCGGCCCTGGTGGACCGCAGCACGAATGTGGAGATCGAAGTCTTTGACGAGCCCGATGTCGCCCACGCCCGCCACCGGGTGGGCCTGCGGCGCCTGGTGGCCCTGCAGATCAGGGATCCCCTGAAGTACCTGGAGAAACAACTCCCGGATTTGCAGAAGATGGCCGCGCTTTACATGCCGCTGGGCACTCTGGAGGAGTTGCGCAGCCAGATCATCGACCTCGCCCTGGACCGAGCCTTTCTTGCCGAGCCCTGGCCGACCGATGCGGCAGGCTTCGCGCGGCGCATCGAGGAGGGGCGCACCCGCCTGAGCTTGATCGCCCAGGAAGTGGCGCGCCTGGCGCTGGCGGTGCTGACCGAATACGCCGCGGCCACGCGCAAGCTCAAGGACAGCCGGCCGCCCAAGGAGGTGGCCGAAGACGTGGCCGCGCAGCTGCAGCGCCTGTGCGGCAAGCGCTTCCTGGTCGCCACTGCCTGGGCACCGCTGCAGCACTTCCCCCGCTACCTGAAGGCCATTACCCTGCGCCAGGACAAGCTGCGCGCCGACCCGATGCGGGACACGGCCCGCCTGGCCGAACTGCGTCCGCTGGAGCAACGCTACCTGCGCCGCGTGACCGAGTTGAAAGGCGCCACGGATGTCCGGCTGGAGGAGTACCGCTGGCTGCTGGAGGAACTGCGGGTGAGCCTCTTCGCTCAAGAGCTGCGCACGCCGCAGCCCGTGAGCGTCAAGCGTCTGGACAAGGCCTGGGCGCAGTTGTCGGCCTGAGGCGCTTCCTTCGGGCCCGTGCCCAGAAGATGCGGCAGCACCGGCGTCAAACAAGCATCGCCGCCTGGTGCAAAGGGCTTGTCCTCAGGCTGGCGCCACCACTTCCAAGGCCCGGTCCAGCCCGCCCTGCATGATGGACAGCATGGCCACCTCGGCCACGGCGGGCTTGGGGTGGTAGGCGATGGACAGCCCGGCGGCCT
>JBIKMY010000307.1:0-3421 GCA_044358945.1 Rubrivivax sp. | reverse complement strand
ACCCCAGCGAGGTGGTGACGGTGGGCCAGGAACTCAGCGCCAAGGTGCTGAAGTTCGACGCCGAGAAGAACCGCGTCAGCCTGGGCATCAAGCAACTGGGCGATGACCCCTGGCACGGCGTGGCCCGCCGCTACCCCACGGGCACCCGCCTGTTCGGCAAGGTCACCAACATCGCCGACTACGGTGCCTTCGTCGAGATCGAGCCGGGCATCGAAGGCCTGGTGCACGTCTCCGAGATGGACTGGACCAACAAGAACGTGGCGCCTTCCAAGGTCGTGTCGCTGGGCGACGAGACCGAAGTCATGGTGCTGGAGATCGACGAGGACAAGCGCCGCATCAGCCTGGGCATGAAGCAGTGCAAGGCCAACCCCTGGGAGGAGTTCAGCTCCACCGTCAAGCGTGGCGACCGCGTCAAGGGCCCCGTCAAGTCCATCACCGACTTCGGTGTGTTCATCGGCCTGGCCCAGGGCATCGACGGCCTGGTGCACCTGTCCGACCTGTCCTGGCACGAGCCGGGCGAAGCCGCCGTTCGCAACTACAAGAAGGGCCAGGAAGTCGACGCCATCGTTTTGGCCATCGACGTGGAGCGCGAGCGCATCTCCCTGGGCGTCAAGCAGCTCGACACCGACCCATTCACCACCTTCACCACGATCAATGATCGTGGCGCCGTGGTGGCCGGCAAGGTCAAGACGGTGGACCCGCGTGGCGCTGAGATTCTGCTGGCTGATGACGTGACGGGCTACCTGCGCGCCAGCGAGATCAGCCGTGACCGCGTGGAAGACGCGCGCAACGTGCTGAAGGAAGGCGACGACGTCTCCGTGATGGTGATCAACGTGGACCGCAAGGCCCGCTCGATTCAGCTGTCCATCAAGGCCAAGGACGTGGCCGACCAGCAAGAAGCCATGCAGCGCCTGTCGCAGAGCAACGAGCGTGAGAACGCTGGCACCACCAGCCTGGGCGCCCTGCTGCGCGCCAAGCTCGACAACAGCAACAACGGCTGAAGCCCATGACCCGTTCGGATCTGGTGCTTCGTCTGGCCGAGCGGTTTGCGCAGCTCACGCAGCGCGACACCGAGTTCGCTGTCAAGACGATGCTCGATGCGATGTCCGATGCCCTGGCACGCGGGCACCGCATCGAGATCCGCGGGTTTGGCAGTTTCTCGATCAGTCGCCGGCCGCCGCGCGTGGGGCGCAACCCCCGCAGCGGCGCGCAGGTGACCATCCCCGAGAAGCTGGTGCCCCACTTCAAGCCGGGCAAGGCCCTGCGCGAAGGGGTGGACGCCCTGCCTATGCCGCCGGAACCGGCGGAAGTTCAGAACAGGAAGTAGCGCTGCGCCATCGGCAGCGACGCTGCCGGTTCGCAGGTCAGCAGCTGTCCGTCGGCGCGCACCGCGTAGGTCTGCGCATCGATTTCCATGACCGGCAGGTAGCCGTTGTGCACCATGTCCGGTTTACGAACCGTCCTGCACCCCTTCACGGCCGACAGCGTCTTGCGCAGTCCCAGGGCCGCTGCGGCGCCATTGCCGAGTGAGGCACCGCTGACGAAGGTGAGGGACCCCTGGGCCAAGGCGCCGCCATAGCTGCCGAACATGGGCCGGAAGTGGACCGGTTGCGGCGTGGGAATGCTGGCGTTGGGGTCGCCCATTGCGGCGGCGGCGATGAAACCCCCTTTGAGGATGAGCGCAGGCTTGACGCCGAAGAAGGCCGGCTTCCAAAGCACCAGGTCGGCCCACTTGCCCACTGCGATGCTGCCCACCTCGTGCGCAATGCCGTTGGCCAGCGCCGGGTTGAGGGTGTACTTGGCCACGTAGCGCTTGACGCGGAAGTTGTCGTGCCTCGCACTGTCCTGGGGCAGGGCGCCGCGCTGCGCCTTCATCTTGTGCGCCGTCTGCCAGGTGCGGATGATCACCTCGCCCACGCGTCCCATGGCCTGGCTGTCGCTGCTCATCATGCTGATGGCGCCCAGGTCGTGCAGCACATCTTCCGCGGCAATCGTCTCGCGCCGGATGCGGCTCTCGGCAAAGGCCAGGTCTTCGGCGATGGAGGCGTCAAGGTGGTGGCACACCATCAGCATGTCCAGGTGCTCGTCAACCGTGTTGCCGGTGTAGGGCATGGTGGGGTTGGTGCTGCTGGGCAAGAAGTTGGCCTCGCCCACCACCCGCATGATGTCGGGCGCATGGCCGCCGCCCGCACCTTCGGTATGGAAGGCGCACAGGGTGCGGCCTTTGGTGGCCGCGATCGTGTTCTCGACGAAGCCGGACTCGTTCAGCGTGTCGGAGTGGATGGAGACCTGCGTGTCGGTGGCGTCGGCCACGCTCAGGCAGCAGTCGATGGCGCTGGGCGTGGTGCCCCAGTCTTCGTGCAGCTTCAGGCCGATGACGCCGGCTTCGATCTGCTGGCGCAAGGCCTCGGGGCGGCTGGCGTTGCCTTTGCCCAGAAAGCCCAGGTTCATCGGAAAGGCCTCGGCCGCCTGCAGCATGCGTGCGATGTTGGCCGGGCCGGGTGTGCAGGTGGTGGCGAAGGTGCCCGTGGCCGGGCCGGTGCCACCGCCCAGCATGGTGGTAACGCCCGACATCAGCGCCTCTTCGATCTGCTGGGGGCAGATGAAATGGATGTGGCTGTCGATCCCGCCGGCGGTGACGATCATCCCTTCACCCGCGATGATCTCGGTGCCCGGGCCGATGACGATGTCCACCCCCAGCTGCACATCCGGGTTACCGGCCTTGCCGATGCCGCAGATGCGCTGGCCGCGCAGGCCGATGTCGGCCTTGACGATACCCCAGTGGTCGATGATCAGGGCGTTGGTGATCACGCAGTCCACTGCGTCGCCGGCCCCCGGGCCGTTCGCTCGCTGGCTCTGGCCCATGCCGTCGCGGATGGTCTTGCCGCCGCCGAACTTCACCTCTTCGCCATAGCCGCCGGCGCGCAGCGTCAAGTCTTGCTCGACCTCGACCACCAGGCCGGTGTCGGCCAGGCGAACACGGTCGCCCACTGTGGGGCCATACATCTCGGCATAGGCACGTCGTCCGATCGAGGCCATCACAACGCTCCTTGCACCAGGCCGCGAAAGCCCCAGATCTGCCGGTCGCCGGCGTAGTCCACCAGTTCCACCGTGCGCTGCTGGCCGGGCTCGAAGCGCACCGCGGTGCCGGAGGCGATGTTCAGGCGCATACCGCGCGCCGCGTCCCGGTCAAAGCGAAGGGCGCCGTTGGTCTCGGCGAAGTGGTAGTGGGAACCCACCTGGATGGGGCGGTCAGCGGTGTTCTCCACCACCACCGTGCGGGTGCGACGCCCGGGGTTCAGTTCGATGAGGCCATCGTCAGTGAGCAACTCGCCAGGAATCATCACTTCCTCCCCCGCCACCACAAGACCGCCGCCACCGCCACGGCCGCGGCCACGAATCCCACGACGTCGGTGGCATG
>JBIKMY010000021.1:0-13201 GCA_044358945.1 Rubrivivax sp. | reverse complement strand
TGCGCGTCGCATCCACGTCGGTGCGCGCCGTGAGCCAGTCGATGCACTTGCCCACCGGCACTTCGTAGTCAAAGCGCGTGGTCACGCCGTGACGCCGCAGCGTGCCGCCCTGGCCCGGGCCATCGACCAGCAGCACCGACAGGCCACGTTGCACGGCACCGCGTCCCGTCATGAACCACAGCTCGTCCTTGAAGGAGTCCAGCCCGCCGAAGGAGATCAGCACCGGCTGCTTCGGCCCGCCCACGGGCGAGCGGATGAAGTAGCCCGGCAGCGACACACCGTTCTCATAGGGGATCTCGACGACCTCGCCTGGCGGCGTGAGCCGGGTGAAGAACTGCCGGGAGACGGTCTCGCAGGCGTTGAAGGTGGCCAGCCGGCGGGGGTCATGCGGGTCCAGCCAGAACTCGGCTTCGCGGTAGTAGTTGGCCGCCCGCAGCCAGCAGTTCATGGCCGTGCGCACATGGCCGCGCGCGAGTTCCGCATCCCCTCGCTCGTGGTTGCGGCGGGCGATCACGGTCCACTCGCGATGCCAGCTTTCCGCATCACCCGGGATGATCCGGCTGCCGGCCTGCAGGATCTCACTGACCGCGCCGCCGCCTTCCTGGGTCTCGCCCAGGCCGCGGCGGAACTGGTAGGAAAACCAGAAGTCCTGCGGCCAGTGGTGCCAGCCAAAGGGCTCGTACTTCGGCCCGCTCATTGCGGAACGAAGCCGATGTCTTTCACCAGCTTGCCGTACTTGGCAAAGTCGGAGCGGATGACGTTGTCGAAGTAGGCGGGCGTGTCGGTCACGACGATCAGGCCCGCGGCGCCGAGCTTTTCCACCACCTCAGGCTGCCTCATGGCGGTGTTGATGGCGGTGTTCAGGCGCTGCACGATGGCCGCGGGCGTACCTGCCGGGGCGATGTAGCCGAACCAGCCGCCCGAGGTGTAGCCGGGCACGGCTTCGTTGACCGTGGCGGCGTCCGGGAACTGCGACACCTTGGTGCCGTTGGTCACCGCCAGCAGGCGGATCTTGCCGGCACGGATTTGCGCGGTCAGGCCGGTGATGCCGTCGAAGGTGGCCTGCACCTGTCCGCCAATCAGGTCGTTCAGGATGGGGGCGCTGCCCTTGTAGGGCACGTGGGTGTAGGTGAAGCCGGCCTTGATGCGCAGATCTTCCATCGCCAGGTGCGGGAAGCCTCCTTCGCCGTTGGTGGCCACGGTGAGCTTGCCCGGGTTGGCCTTGGCGTAGGCAATCATCTCCGGGATGGTCTTGAAGGGCGCATCCAGGTTCGCGGCGATTCCCAGGAAGTTGGTGGTGGACAAGGCGATCGGTGCGAAGTCCTTCAGCGGGTCATACGACAGCTTCTTGGTGGTGTGGGGCAGCGTGGTGAGCGTGCCGCCCTGCCCGCCGCCGATGGTGTAGCCATCAGGCGCCGCACGTGCCACCGCCGACAGGCCGATCTGCCCGCTGGCGCCGGCCATGTTTTCCACCACCACGGACTGCCCCAGCAACTCGGCGAGCTTGGGCTGGATCAGGCGCGACATGATGTCCAGCGTGTTGCCCGGCGGAAAGGGAATGATGATCTTGACGGGCCGCTGCGGCCAGGCCTGCGCCCATGCACGGGTGGCGGGAAGCAGGCTGGAAGCGGCCATGCCAGCGATGAGGGCGCGACGGGACGGGTTCATGCGAGTCTCCTGTGTGGTTGCGTGGGGGTGGAGCGGATGGCCGGATCAGGCCTTGGACGGAATGATGGGCAGCAGCACGCCGGCACCCACCTCGGGGCCGAAGTGCAGGCTCACCTGGGTGTCGAACACCGACGGCGGGCGGTCCTGCGGGTCGTCGTGGACGAAGGGGCCGCAGCCGTTCATCGGGTTCTTCATGTTGGACAGCGTGGCCGCGTTCAGACCGTGCTCATAGTCGCGCCCGCGCACGGACAGGCCGATGCGGTAGCCCACGGGAACGACGATGCAGGTGGGCCAGATCTCGACATTGACATCCACCGGCGTGCCGGGGCTCAGGAGCTGCTGCTCGTCGTGGGTGTGGAAGGGGCGGTAGGGCAGCGTCCGCGCAGGATCTTCCTTGCGGTGAGAGCAGCGCAGCCAGCCCTGGCCGATGGGGGTCAACGGATCGAGCGCGCCCTGGAACAGCACTTCCTTGCCATCGGGCGCAAAAACCCGCAGCACGATGAAGAGGTCGGCGTCCTGGGTCTGCGACGACAGGCGCAGCCGCAGCGACGAAGGACCGGTGATCTCGGTCTCCTCGGTCAGGGGCGGCGTCAGGAAGGTCAGGCCGTCGCCCATGGAGTGGTAGCTGAGCGTGGACGCCGTGGCCGGCGGCGTGGTGCTCAGTGCCATGTTTGCCGGGTCGAGGTAGTAATGGATCCACTGGGTGCGCGCCAGCGGCCATTCGTTCTCGTGGCGGATGACGAAGCGGTCGACATGACGCACGTTCAGCTGCACCGCTGGCTGCTGGTCCCAGCCGTTGGCCTCGCCCTTCAGGAAGTGGTTGAAGAAGCGCTTCTGCAGGTCCACGCCGTAGTCGGTGTAGAACGGCGCCCAGTGCGAGCTGCCGTGCACCTCCAGCCACTTCTGGGTGGACGCGGCGCCCAGGTAGCCCTCGAAATTGCCGCGCGGATGCAGGCCCTGGCCACCCCAGTTGGCCGCTGACAGCAAGGGCACCGTCACCTTGGACAGATCCGCCGTGCGTTCCCGGTGATAGTCGCTGAGCAGCGGGCGCTTCAGCAGTTCGGCCCACATGTTCTCGCGGTTGGCCACGAGTTCGTCGTCCGACAGCGTTTCCGGCCCGCACACCAGTTCACCCGTGACGCGGCTGCGGGCGCCGCGCTCGCCCACGCCGTGCTGCACCGTCTTGACCTGCATGTCCTGCCAGTTCTTGCGGAAGGTGCAGATGATGCCGCCGTGGCGGTTGCCGTCGCGGTAGTTGTCGTACCAGCCCTCCCACACGCAGATGGCGGCCAGGTGGGGCGGCTGCGTCGCAGCGGCGCGCCACTGGTTGGCGCCGTAGTAGGAGATGCCGTTGAGTCCGACCTTGCCGCTGCTCCAGGGCTGCACGGCCGCCCACTCGATGCAGTCGTGAAAGTCCTGCTGCTCGCGGGCGTTGTTGTGGCAGAGGTAGCCGGGCGAGCGTCCGGCGCCGCGCGAATCCACGCGCACGCACACGTAGCCGTCCGGTACCCATTTCTCGGGATCGACGACTTCCCAGTTGGCGTGCTGGTTGGAGGTGTTGGCCACGGCGTCGGGGTTCTCGCGCGCCATGATGTCCCAGGCGGTCTTGTAGCCGTCCTGGAAGGCCAGACCCTTGCCATACGGCCCGTAGCTGAGGATCACCGGATAGCGGCCTGGGGCCAGCGGATGAAACACATCGGCGCGCAGCACCACACCATCGTCCATGGTGATGGGCACGTCCCAATCGATGCGCATGCCATCACGTACTTCCGATTTCGACTGCGAATCCATCCTGAGGTCTCCTGGGGGGTTGAACGGTCGTTGAAATGGCATCTGTCCGCGGGCAGGGAACGGCAGCGAGCGGTTGCTGGGGAACCCTTCTAGGGGCTTGCGCCTGCCACCATCACCTGCACCGACGCCGCCGCCAGGGCGCGGGCCAGCGCCGGTGGGGGCGCCTCGTCGGTGATGAGGACATCGATCTCCTGCAGCGAGCAGGCCTGCACCAGCGAGCGCTTGCCGAACTTGCTGGCATCGCACAGCAGGATGACCTGGTCGGCGTGCTCGATGTAGGCCCGCTTGACCTGCGTGTCCTCGGGCGATGAATCGAAGCCGCCTTCCTGCGTCAGGCCTGCCACGCCAAGGAAGACCTTGCTGAACCAGCGGCCGGACGCATCGGCCACCGCCTGCTGGCCGCAGACCGACAACTCCTGCGGGCGCACGATGCCCCCTGGCATCAGCACCACGCAGCGGGAACTGCCCAACAGGCTGGCCACGCGCAGGTGGTTGGTGAAGACATGGATGCCGGTGTGCTTGACGAGTTCGCGCGCCAGGGTGAGCACGGTGCTGCCCACATCCAGCGCGATGTTGTCTTCGGCGCAGATCAGCCCGGCGGCGCTGCGGGCGATGGCCTGCTTGGCGACGTTCTGGCGGCGGCGGCGCGTCTCGTACTGCTGCTCGCGCATGTCCGCTTCGCCCAGGCCGGGCAGCCCGCTGTCCAGGGCCGGGGCTGGAACCGCCATGGCCGCGCCCTGGGAGCGCTGGATCAGGCCCTGTTGACTCAAGGCCGCGAGATCACGCCGGGCGCTCATCTGGGAGACGCCGAAATGCGCCGCCAGCGTGGCCACGCGCACGTAGCCGTCACGCCGGACCAGTTCGACGATGCGCTGCTGGCGAACCGCGGCCGGCAGCGCCGTCTGCGCCGCGTGGTCGTGTGCGAGGGCAGGGGAGGCGCGACGCGCGGGACCGGGTGCCGACATGCTGCTCATTGTGCAGGCTCAGACCTGTCCGTCGCCGCGCGGGTCGGTGGCGCTCTCGAAGCGGCCATCGGCCTGCCGGCGCACGAACTGCACATGGCCGGCGCGATCGTCGCGCGCAGCGGCCATGACCAGTGGCAGGCCCACCCGCGAAAGCGCCCTCACCGCCGCGTCGCCCACCGAGGATTCCGCGAGCACCACGTTGGCGTCGCCCTGACCGAAGGTGCCCACCACCCAGCGCGGCGCGGACAGCGCCTGCGCCGCAGGCGTGCCCGCCAGCAGGCGCATCAGGACCTGCGCGAGGATCTGCGGCTGGCTCTTGCCGCCCATGCAGCCCAGCGCGGCCTCCACCTGGCCATCGCGGCGTAGCAGCGAGGCGGTGAGCGTGCTGGGCGGGCGGCGCCCGCCGGCCAGTACGGCCGGTCCCTCGTGCAGCGTGAAGGCCGCGCCCCGGTTCTGGCACACGATGCCGGTGGCAGGCTCGAGCATGCCGGCGCCGAAGGCATGGAAGATGCTCTGGATGACGGTGAGCGAGTGCCCCATAGCGTCCTGCGCGACGATGGCCACGGTGTCGCCGCTGGGGCGTGGGCGCGGCGGAGTGGCCGGCATCGGCCGCGCCAGATCGGTGGCCGTGCGCACCAGGTCCTCGATCAGCCCTTCGGACAGCAGCATGTCCAGGTCGACCTGGACATGCTCCGGGTCGGCCAGGGTGCGGTCGCGCAGGTCGGCGGTGAGTGCGCACAGGCGGGCCAGGACGATGCCCGCGTCGCCGCAGGGGTCGGCCCGCTCCAGACCCAGGCGCCGCAGGGCCGCCAGCAGTTGCATCAGCACGTGGCCCTGGGACACGGGCGGCGTGGTCAGGATTTCGTACGGGCCGAAGGCCGTGGCTAGGGGCTCGAGCCAACGGGACCGGTGTGCTGCCAGGTCCTGCAGGGTTAGCGCGCTGCCCAGCGCCTGCGCGCCCGCCACGAAGCGCTCGCCCACCTCGCCGCGATAGAAGGCCTGCGGACCCTCCCGCGCGATGCAGGCCAGGCTCTCGGCCAGGGCCGGCTGGCGCAGCACTTCGCCCGTGCGCAGCACGCGGCCATCCGGATGAAAGAACACTCCGCGCAGGCCCGGGTCCTGGGCCAGGCGCTGCTGCAGCGCGTCCAGGTCGCGCCCGAGCGCGGCGGCCACCGGCACGCCGTCGCGTGCCAGGCCGATTGCGTCCTCCAGCAGCCGGGCCCAGGGCAGGCGGCCGCCCTGCGCGTGCAGGTCCGCCCACGCTGCGACGACGCCCGGCACGGTCATGGGGTGGGCGCCGTGAATCGGCATGGAGGCGTGCGTGCCGCGCAGCGCCTGCGCGCTGGCTGCCGCCGCCGCGGCGCCGCTGCCCCCCAGCGCACGTGCGCGCCCGTCGGGCAGCGCCAGCAGCGCCTGGATGTCGCCGCCGATGGAGCACATGTGCGGGTAGACGACGGTCAGGACCGCACAGGTGGCAACGGCCGCGTCGACGGCCGTGCCGCCATCGTGCAGCGCACGCTCGCCCGCGCGCGTGGCCAGGGCATGGGGGGAGGCGATGGCGCCGAGGGTGGGCATGGGGTTTTCAGTGGATGGTGGAAAGAAAGGCCTTGAGACGGGCCGGCGCCTGCTCGCCGAAGAACTGCTCAGGGGCGGCCTGGTGGCGGATCTGGCCCTCCTCCATGAGCACCACCCGGTCCGCGACCTGGCGCGCGAAACCCATCTCGTGGGTGACGATGATCATGGTCATGCCGCTGGAGGCCAGCTCGGAGATGACGGCCAGGACTTCACCGGTGGTTTCCGGGTCCAGCGCACTGGTGGGCTCGTCGAACAGCATCAGTTCGGGGTTCATCGCCAGGGCGCGGGCGATGGCGGCACGTTGCTGCTGGCCGCCGGAGAGCTTCATGGGGTAGGCGTCGGCCTTGGCCGCCAGGCCCACGCGCTCCAGCAGGCGCATGGCGTTCTCACGCGCCTGCGCCGCCGGCTGGCCCAGCACCCGCACGGGCGCTTCGATGATGTTTTCCAGCACGGTCATGTGCCAGAACAGGTTGAACTGCTGGAAGACCATGCCGATGCGCCGGCGCTGCATCACCACCTGGCTGCTGTTCAGGGGCAGCAGGCGGTCGCCCTGCTGCCGGTAGCCGATCAAATCGTCACCCACGTAGAGCTTGCCGCCCTGGTAGGTCTCCAGTTGGTTGATGCAGCGCAGGAAGGTGCTCTTGCCCGAACCCGAGGGCCCGATGATGCACAGCACCTCGCCGCGCATCACCTCCAGGTCCACGCCGCGCAGCACCTCGGTCTGGCCGAAGAACTTTCGCACGCCCAGCGCTCGCACCAGGGGCTTGCGGTCGGTGCCGCTCATATCCGCCGCTCCCCGGCACTGGGGCATGGGCTGGGGGTGAGGTAGACGACCAGGCTTTGCCACCACGTGCGCACCGGACGGTCGATCTCATGGGCCCGCAGACGCGTTTCGATCACGCCTTGAATGGTGTTCCAGATCGCGGTGAGCACCAGGTAGTTGAGCGCCACCACCGACAGCAGCTCGAAGGACTTGAAGGTCGTGGCCGACATGGCCTCGGTGAGCAGGAAGATCTCCTGCACGCCGATCACGCTGGCCAGCGAGGTGGTCTTGAGCATGTGGTTGAAGTCGTTGCCGAACGGGGGCACGATGACCCGTGTGGCCTGGGGGATGACGATGCGCCAGGTCACCAGCCAGGGGCTCATGCCCAGCGATTTCGCAGCCTCGACCTGCCCGCGCGCCACCGACTGCACACCGTTGCGCACGATCTCGGCCATGTAGGCGCCTTCGTGAATGGCCAGCCCGATCACGGCGGCCTGGAAGGAGGCGGTCAACTTCAGGCCGAACACCTCGATGTCGGAAAAGCGGAACAGGCCCGCCGCGGCCATGCCGGAGAACAGCATCACCAGCAGCACCAGCACCGGGATGCCCCGGATGAACCAGACATAGAAGGCGCAGGCCGACCGGATCACGGCGAAGCGCGAAAGCCGGCCGAACCCCACCACCAGACCGATCAGCAGCCCCAGCAGCATGGCCAGCACGGCCATCGTGACCGTGCGGCCCAGGGCATTGAGGTAAGGCGCGCCGGGATTGACGATGCGTTCAATGAAGAACGCCCAGTCGAATCCCATCAGAGCTCCATCCCTTGCATGTTCCACTTCTCGATCAGCTTCTTGTAGGTGCCGTCGGCCACGATGCTGTCAAGCGAGCGCTTGATCGCGTTGGTCAGGTCGGTGTTGCCCTTGCGGATGCCGATGCCCGTGCCGATCAAGCCGAAGGGGTTGCCCTTGGGCTTGAAGTCGTTCGGGCGCAGGCGCACGTAGTAGGCACCCGCGGTGGACGTGGTGCCCACGGCATCGACCTGGCCCGTGGCCAGTTGCTGGAAGGTGTCGGTCGTGGTGGGCAGCACCACCAGGTTGATCTCGGGCTTGCCTGATTCCTTGAGCTTCTTGTTCGCCTCGATCGCCAGGTTGTGGATAGTCGTGCCGTTAGGCACCGCGACCTTCTTGCCGCCCAGGTCTTCCAGGGTGGCGCCGGGCGTGTTGTCGCTGCGGCGCACGACGAGCTGCTGGCCGGTGCGGGAGAACGGCACCATGTCGATGATTTCCAGCCGTTCCGGCCGGATGAACAGTTCCTGCATGATGGCATCGCACTGCTGTGCCTGCAGTCCCGGAACCAGGCCCGGGAACTTCAGTTGCACCCAGTTGACCTTCAGGCCCATGCGCGCCGCGATCTCGGTGCCCAACTCCACCTCGAAGCCGATGGGCTGCTGCTTCTCGTCGAAGTAGGCGCGCGGGGGGTTGTCGATGGTCGCGCAGTAGTTGATGGACCCCTTCGCGCTCAGGGCGGCGGGCGCCGGCACGCGCGCGGTCTGTGCCTGCGCAGATGTGGTGGCCCACAGGGCGGACACGGCGCACAGGGTCAGGCCGACGGCGCTGGCATGACGACGCAGAAGCTGGGATGTTCTGGAAATGCTCATGACCGGATACTCCTCTTGGGTGGGGGACAGGGGAACAGTGGAACGTGGGAAAGGGAACTCAGGCAGGGTCAATCCATGAAGGCGCCGCCGTTGACGGCGATCGATTCGCCGGTGATGAAGCCGGCGTCCTCGGACAGCAGAAAAGCCACCACGCGCGCCACGTCCTGCGGCTGCTCCAGGCGGCCCATGGGGGTGTCGGCGATCCACTGGCGCTTGATGCTGGCGGGGTCGGTGCCACGCAGCCGGGCCTCCCATTCCAGCTCGCGCACCTGCATGTCGGTGGCCACGAAGCCCGGGCACACGGCGTTCACCCGGATGCCCAGGGGGGCCAGCTCAAAGGCCATGGCCTGCGTAAGGCCCACGACGCCGAACTTGCTGGCCACATAGTCCGCCAGAAAAGGCACGCGTCCTTGCTTGCCGGCCATGGAGGCGATGTTGACGATGCAGCCGGACTTCCGGGCCGCCATGGCGCGGGCGGCGGCCTGGCTGGCGAAGAACAGTCCGCGCAGGTTGACATTGAGCGTGAAGTCGACCTGCGCCTCCTCGATGTCGAGGAAAGGCGCCATGCGCGACACGCCGGCGTTGGAGACCCAGGCACCCAGCGGTCCGATGTCGCGCTCGATCGCCGCCACGGCCTCGCGGCAGGCCGCGGTGCTGCTGACGTCCAGCGCATGGGCGTGGGCCCCGGGCAGCGTGGAGGCCAGGACTCGGGCGCCGGCCTCGTCCACATCGGTGACGACCACGCGGTGACCGCGCTGCGCCAGTTCCCTGCAGATGGCCGCGCCAATGCCCGAGGCGCCGCCGGTCACGCCCACGATCGATGTCATGCGTTCACTCCTGTTGCGGCCAGCCGCGCGGATTCGCGTGCAGCCGTGTGGCCGTGCGAGACGATGGAGGCCCACCAGGGCACAAACTGCGCCAGCCCCGGCAGCCGATGTTCTGCCTGCGCCCGCAGATCGCTGCCGACGACCAGCACTCGCAGGCCGGCCGCGCGGGCCGATTGCGCTCCGCTGGCGCTGTCCTCCACCGCCCAGGCCGCTGCGGCCGGCATGCCCAGCAGGGCCATCGCACGGGTGTAGGGTTCCGGGGCGGGCTTTGGGTTGCGCACGTCGTCCAGCGACACGACCGCGCCGAACGCTTCTGCCGCGCCCACGGCACGCAGGTTCGCCTCGACGATGGCGCGCTCGGAGTTCGAGACCGCAGCCAGGGCGATGCCCTGGCGCTGCAAATGCGCCAGGGCATCGCGAGCGCCGGGCAGCACCTGAACTTCGTGAATCCGGGTCAGGTAGTGCCGCGTGACGGCGCTGCGGAACACCTGCTCACCCTGGTCGGGGTGGTGGCCCAGCGCGCGTTCGAACCGTGGCGCCAGGTCGCGCCAGACGTCTGCGATGGCCACGCCCACGAAGGGTGTGGACCCGTGGTCGCTGATGTCCACCCCGTGCGCCTGGCACACCGCCTGCAGGGCCTGCAGATGCAGCGGCTCGCTGTCCACCAGCGTGCCGTCCACGTCGAAGGCCACGGCGCGCACAGGCGTCATGGGGCAGCCCCCATCGCGTGGAACAGCGGCCTGAGGCTGTCGTACAGGGTTCGGTATTCGGCGTACGCCGCGTCGTAGGCGGCGCGGTTCGCGCTCTGCGGCTTGATGGGCGACGCCAGCCCGACGAAGGCCTGCGCGCCCCGCGGATCCGAGGTCAGGCCCGCGCCAAGCGCTGCCATCCAGGCCGCGCCCAGGCAGGAGCCCGGGTGGCCGCGCAGTGGCTGCACCGTGCGGTCCAGCACGTCGGCGATGATCTGCAACCACACCGTGCTGGCCGAGCCCCCGTCAGAGGCCAGCACCCGCGTGGCCGGCATGCCGATCTCGGCAAACACTTCCATGTGGTGGCGGATGCCGAAGGCGATGCCTTCGAGCAGGGCTCTCCAGAGGTGGCCGGGCCCGTGGTGCAGCCCCAGTCCGGTGAAAGTGCCGCGGGCCAGCGGATCGTGGATGGGTGTCTTCTCGCCCAGGAAGTAGGGCAGGGCGCGCACGCCGTCGCTGCCCGCAGGCACCGAGGCTGCCCAGTCATCCAGCCGCTGGTGGCGCGTCTGGCCGGTGCGCGCATCGGCAGCGGCGCCGAAGTGCGCGGCAAACCAGTTGAGCAGTGAGCCACTGCAGGCCATGCAGCCGTTGGGCATGTAAAGGCCCGCGATCGGGTGGTAGTCCAGGAACACGCGCGGGTCGGGCTGTGCCTCCTGAGAG
The DNA here is from genome assembly GCA_044358945.1 of Rubrivivax sp. Classification (GTDB taxonomy): domain Bacteria; phylum Pseudomonadota; class Gammaproteobacteria; order Burkholderiales; family Burkholderiaceae_C; genus Rubrivivax. The sequence continues at coordinate 2,546 of JBIKMY010000021.1, read as the reverse complement.
GCCAGCAGGAGGTCGCAGGCGCCCCCGAGCTTGACGAGCATGTCCCCCGGGCCCTGCACCCCCGCAGCCCAGGCCGAGCCGACATGGTCTGCCAGCCCCGCCACCACGGGCGTGCCGGGCCGCAGCCCGGTGGCCTGCGCGGCCTCGGGCGTCACCTGCCCGACGATCTCCTGGCTGTGCGCCAGCGCTGGCACCTGAGCCATCGAGACGCCGCCGGCAGCCACCAGGTCCGCGGCGATCTGTCCGGTGGCCAGGTCCACGAAGCCGGCCTCCAGCGCCCAGTTCTGCTCCACGCGGCGCGCGCCGGTCAGGCGGTGATTGATGTAGTCGTAGCTTCCGAAGACGGTGTGGATACGGCTGAAGACCTGCGGCTCGTGCCGCTCCAGCCAGCGCAGCTTGGCCGCTACGAGCTGCTGGTTGATGCCGTTGCCAGTGCGACGGGTGAACGCGGCTTCATCGAACGCGGCACGCAAGGCCTGCACCTCCTGGGCGCAGCGGCCGTCGCTTTGCTGGATGCTCGGGCGCAGCAGCTGCCCGTCGGCGCCCAGCAGCACCACGGCCGGCACCATGCCGGACACCCCGACCGCCTGGACCTCGCTCGCCTGCACCCCGGCCTGCTGCAGCAGTTCGGGCACGATCTCGCAGACGTTGCGCCACCACTGCTGCGGATCTTCCTCGGCCCATCCCGCATGGCGGTGGGTCAGCGTCACCGGCCGGCTGGCCAGGGCTAGGCGCTCGGACGGCATGCGGATGAGGATGCCGATCGTCGAGGTCGTCCCAATGTCCAGGCCGATGACGCAGGTCATGGAAGCAGGCTCTGTCAGCGCAGGGTGTTGACGCGGTCCATGAAGCGCTTCACGCGGTCGCCGTCCACCGCGTTCCAGGTGACGCCATCGACCTTGAAGTGCGTACCCACGACGCAGCCGTCGGCCAGCGCCAGGATGCCGGCCACGGTGTCCAGGGTGACGCCGGTGTTGGCGAAGACCGGCACCTTGCCTTCCAGGGCCTCGACGACACGCTGCAGGTCGGAGGTGTTCACCCCTTGGCCGGTCAGCGCACCGGACACCAGGATGCCATCGGCCAGGGACGAGAACACCGCGCTGCGGGCACGCAACTCGATCGGGCGTCGGTCCAGGGTGTCGGCGAACTCGGCGTTGATGTTGAACAGCAGCTTGAGGTCTTCGCGGCCCAGGTTGCGGCGCAGGCGCAGCGCCGTGGCGGCATCGGGTTTCCACAGCCCCATGTCGGAGGCGAACAGCCCGGTAAAGATCTCGCGCGCGAACGAGGCCCCGGTGGCCGTGGCGATGGCCACGCTGGCCGAGGGGTCCCACAGCCAGTTGACGCCGAAAGGCACGGTCAACACGGGCTTGACTGCTGTGATGACCGCCGTCATGGCCGCCACGCCTTCCGCCGGCGCCTGCAACTGGTAGGGCCGGTCGTTCTCGTTGCCGAACATGATGGCGTCGACACCGCCGCCTTGCAGCCGATGCACATCGGCCAGCACGCCGTCGATCAGGCGGTTCATGCCCCCCTTGGCGTCGTACAGGGGGGTTCCGGGCAGCGCTCCGATGTGTGCCATGCCGATCACGGCCTTCTTGCGTGCACCGAAGAAATCAAAAGGCATCGGGTCTCCCTTGTTCGATCAGAATCAAACAGATTCGAACATCAATGTAGCAGCCGGCGCAGGGCCGGGCAAGCGGGTTCCACACCGGCGTCAGGGGCGGATCCCGCGGTGAGAATCGCGGACCCGGCTGTTCAACCCTGCCCCTGTGCCTGCCCATGGAAACCCGCTGGCTTGAAGACTTCGTGAGCCTTGCCGAGACGCGCAGCTTCTCACGTTCGGCCCAGTTGCGCCATGTCACGCAGTCGGCGTTCTCGCGGCGCATCCAGTCGCTGGAGACCTGGGCGGGCACGGACCTGGTGGACCGCTCGTCCTACCCCACGCGCCTGACCCCGGCAGGCGAGGCGCTGCATGCGCAGGCCCTGGAGATCCTGGCGGCCGTGCAGGCGGCGCGCAACAGCGCGCGCAGCCACCAGGCCAGCGGCCAGGACGTGATCGACTTCGCGGTGCCGCACACCCTGGCCTTCACCTTCTTCCCGCACTGGCTGATGGACCTGCGGCCGCGCTTTGGGGCGCTGAAGACGCGGCTGATCGCCCTGAACGTGCACGACGCGGCCATGCGCCTGACCGAAGGCGCCTGCGACCTGCTGATCGTGCTGCACCACGCCAGCCAGCCCCTGCAACTCAGCCCTGAGCGCTACGAGATGCTCAGCCTGGGCCACGAGACCCTGGCGCCCTACGCCTGCGCCGATGCCTCGGGCGGCCCGATGTTCCGCCTGCCGGTCCCGCCAGGCCAGAGCACCCCGCTGCTGGCGTTTGCCGAAGGGGCCTACATGGCGCGCATGGTGGACCTGATCCTGCGCCAGGCGGGCGGAGGCAGCGGCCTGGCCACGGTGCACGAGGCTGACATGGCCGAGAGCCTGAAGGCCATGGCGGTGGAAGGTCATGGGCTGGCCTTCCTGCCGGCAAGCGCCGTGCGCAACGA
>JBIKMY010000306.1:0-3426 GCA_044358945.1 Rubrivivax sp. | reverse complement strand
CTGGTGGGCGACCGCGAGACCATGGGCCTGCTGGAGGTGTGCGACGAGATCCACTGGGTGCGCGACTGGCGCCGCCACACCGAAGCCGGCGACCCCGCCAGCCGCACCGAAACCCGCCTGGCCACCCCCGTGCACAGCAAGAGCCTGACGGCGCTGTACTTCCCGAACGCACTGTCGGCCCGGGCGGCGCGGCATCGGGTAGGGTGAGAACGCGCAATCACTTCACTCGCAGGTCAACCCGCAAGCAAGGGTGGCGACCTCCTGCAGGGTCACTGACGGGAGACAGGCGCCTCATCGAAAGGGTTGAACAGGGCCAGGGTCGAGCCCTCAAAGTCCGCCACATTGCGCGTCACCACCGTCAAGTCATGGATCAAGGCGGTGGCTGCGATCTGCTTGTCCAACTCGTGCGCCGGAAATGGCACCCGCAGCCTACCCCAGACCTGAGCCGCTTCGACATCGAAAGGCAGGACCCGGTCGGCGTACACCTGCAGCACCCCACCCAGCCACTGCTCCAGCAATGCCGCCTGCGCGGTGTCACCCCGATACCGGATGAGTTCGACCCCTCGGCGCAGTTCGCCCACTGTCACCGCTGACAGGTACAGCGCTGTGTCGTCCATGGCCGCACGCGCAAAGAACTGACTCACTCCTGGGTGCGCGCGGGCGCCCTTGCGGGCTTCGCTGATGACGTTGGTGTCAATCAAGAACACGCCGAGCCTCACCAGGTGACTGGACACGCTCAAAGTCGGCATCACGACCGACGTCGGGCATGGCAGCCAGCACCTCGGCAAAGGAACGCCGTCGCGGCCGCGTCAAGGCAGTGCGCAGGATGTCGCGATGCTCAGCCTCGGCACTGCGCCCATGCGCCACGGCCTGCTCCTTCAACGCGCGAACCAGATCATCGTCAATGCCGCGAACCAGCAGGTCTGCCACGGTGTGCTCCTTCAGTGACGCGTGAAAACCAGGGGCTGCAAGCAGAGCTGGTTGCAGTCTTGGCCCTGAACGATATCAATGATAGCAATCCGGATTCGCCTGCTTACGCACTGCGTGGCTCCTTGTTTTCGATGTGGCCACCCGACCGCCTCACACCAACCCGTCAAACATCCACACCTCCACCGGCTCGCCCGCCGCCACCGAGCCCTGGTCGTGGCCCAGCACCAGCAGGGCATTGGCTTCGGAGAGGCTGCGCAGGATGCCGGCGCCTTGTGAGCCGGTGATGCGGGCGGTCCATTCGCCGGCGAGCGGGCCTTCGGTCTCGCGCTGCACGATGGCGCGCTGGAACTCGGTGCGGCCTGGGCGCTTGCGGATCGCCTCGGCGCTCTTCACCCGCAGGGCCATGGGCGGCTCGGCCGGGGCGCCGGCTAGCACCTGCAGCGCCTCGCGCACGAAGGCGTAGAAGGTGACGAGCGCGGCCACGGGGTTGCCGGGCAGGGCGAACAGCCAGGCCGCCTCACCCGCATCCCCTGAGGGTGCCCGCCGCAGCGGCCCGAAGGCAAAGGGCCGGCCCGGGCGCATGGCCACCTTCCAGAAGGCCACCTCGCCCAGGCGTGCGAGCAGGTCACGCGTGTAGTCGGCCTCGCCCACACTCACGCCGCCGCTGGTGAGCACGGCGTCGCAGGTGGCTGCGGCCTGGGTGAAGGCCGCTTCCAGGGCGGCGGGTTCGTCCGGCACCAGGCCCTGGTCCACCACCTCCACGCCCAGGCGGCGCAGTGCGCCGGCCAGGCTGGCGCGGTTGCTGTCGTAGATGCAACCCTCGGGCAGTGGCTGCCCGGGGTTGCGGAGTTCGTTGCCTGTGGAAATCAGCGCCACGCGCAGGCGGCGGCGCACGGTGAGTTCGGCAAAGCCGAGGGAGGCGGCCAGGCCCAGGTCCGAGGGGCGCAGCACGCGGCCGGCACGGATGGCGCTCTGGCCCAGGGCCAGGTCTTCGCCCGCGCGGCGGCGGTTCTCGCCGCGCTTCACGGTGCCGGCGGGCACGGTCACGCGCAGGGCGGCCCCCTCGCCTTCAGTCTTCACCAGTTCCTGCGGCACCACGGTGTCCAGCCCGGCGGGCATCACCGCGCCCGTCATGATGCGCACCGCCTGCCCTGCGCCCACCGCAGCCGTGAAGGCCTGACCGGCGTAGGCCGTGCCTGCCACCGAGAACGCCAAGGCGGCACCGGGGTCGGCCGCCAGCGCGGCGCCGTCGAAGGCGTAGCCGTCCATGGCCGAGTTGTCGTGCGGCGGCACGTTCATGGGACAGACCAGGTCCTGCGCCAGCACCCGGCCCAGGGCCTGGGCCAGCGACAGCGTTTCCGTGCCGGCCACCGGGCGCAACGGCGCCAGGATGGCTTCACGGGCCTGCGCCACGCTGAGGTGGCGGTCGTTGGCAATCAGCGGGGAAGGGCCGAGGGTGGACATGGTCGAAAGAGCGGACGCGCTGGAGGAAGGATCAAGGGCCGCATTGTGGTGCGGCCCGGCGTCCTGCAATCCCTCATATGCACACCAGAACATATCGTCAAGCCAGGCCCGCCTGCAGAGAATCCGCGCGCTCTTCCTTTCCCGTCCCACCCTCCTCGCCCCGTGAGCACCTTCCACGACAGCCTGGCCACCGCCGGATCGCTGATCCTCGGGGCTGACCCGCGCCTGGCGCAGGTGGTGGGCTTGTCGCTGCAAGTCAGCGGCACGGCCTGCCTGCTGGGCGCCGGGTTCGGGCTGGCGCTGGGGGCCTGGATGGCGGTGGCCCGCTTTCCGGGCCATGGCCTGCTGGTGGGCGTGATGAATACCCTGCTGGCCTTGCCTTCGGTGGTGGTGGGGCTGGTGGTGTACCTGCTGCTGTCTCGCTCCGGCCCGCTAGGTTCCTGGGGCATCCTCTTCACACCCACGGCCATGGTCATCGCGCAGAGCATCCTGGTGGTGCCACTGATCGCCGCGCTGGCGCGGCGACTGGTGCTATCGGCGCTGGCCGAGGGCGGTGATCAGCTGCGCTCACTGGGTGCAGGCCCGGTGACCACCGCCGCCTTGCTGCTGGTGCACGAGCGCTTGGGGGTGATGACGGCGCTGCTCACCGGCTTTGGCCGCGCCATTGCGGAGGTGGGCGCGGTGATGATCGTGGGCGGCAACATCGACGGCTTCACCCGCGTGATGACCACCGCCATCGCGCTGGAAACGAGCAAGGGCGATCTGCCGCTGGCCCTGGCCTTGGGGCTGGTGCTTCTGGCCGTGGTGCTGGTACTGAATACCGCCGTGTCGCTGCTGCGTCGCTGGCGCGTGGGGCGGGCCGAGCCCGCCGCATCGCCCTTGCAGGTGTCTGCATGAACGACGCGATCAACCTGCAGGACGTGGAGGTCCGCTTTGGATCTGCTGTGGCCCTCACGGGCGTCACCCTGCGCATCACGCGGGGTGAACGTGTCGCCTTCATCGGCGCCAACGGCAGTGGCAAGAGCACCCTGC
>JBIKMY010000305.1:0-3430 GCA_044358945.1 Rubrivivax sp. | reverse complement strand
CCTGGACGATGTCCACCTGCTCGACCCGCAGGCCCAGCGCGACGCTTTTGCCCTGCTGGTGGAGGCGCAATCGCATGGCGTGCCCTGGGCCGCGGCAGGGCCGGTGCCGCCTGTGGACCTGCCCCTGCGCGACGACCTGCGCAGCCGGCTCGGATGGGGACAGGTCCATGCAGTCCAGCCGCTGTCGGAGGCCGAGACCCGCGTTGCGCTGCGCACCGAGGCGGGCCGGCGTGGCATCCCTCTGAGCGACGAGGTGATCGACTATTTGTTGAGCCGCTTTGCCCGTGACCTGGGCCACCTCATGCAGCTGCTGGATCGGCTGGACGTGTATGCGCTGTCCCATGCCCGCGCGGTCACGGTGCCCTTGCTCAGACAGATGTTGGCCGAGAGCCCCATACCCCCCGGACAGGAACTCCAGGCAGGCCTGGAGCTGGACGCATGAGACTGACCCTGTTCGACCTGGACGGAACGTTGCTGCCCACCGATTCCGACCACGCCTTTGGCGAGTTCATGGTGCGACTGGGCTGGGCCGATGCACAGGAGCACGCGCGCCGCAATGACCAGTTCTTCCAGGACTACCAGGCCGGCCGTCTGGACGTCCACGCCTACATCGAGTTCGCCACCGCCTCCTGGCGGCATCGCGAAGCGCTGGAACTTCAGCGCATGTCCGAGCGTTTCATGCGGGAGGTCATCGCGCCGCAGGTGCGGGAGCCCGCCCTGGCGCTGGTGGCCCGGCATCGTCAGCGCGGCGACCGTCTGGCCATCGTCACGGCCACCAATGAGTTCATCACCGGCCCGATCGCGCAGGCCTTCGGCATCGACACGCTGATCGCCACCGAACTGGAGCGTGACGCCCACGGCCGGGTGACCGGCCGGATACGCGGCACGCCCTGCCTGCGGGAGGGCAAAATCGAACGCGTGGGTCAGTGGCTTGCACAGCAGGGCACCCGTCTGGATGCGTTCGAGGAAATCACTTTCTACAGCGATTCCACCAACGACCTGCCCTTGCTCGAGATCGTCTCCCACCCGGTGGCCACCAATCCGGCGCCTGCCCTCGCCAAGATCGCAGCCGATCGCGGCTGGACCGTCCTGAACCTCTTCGAATGATCAAGAAACTCATCCACCGGCTGCTGGGCAAGTCCAGCTCGCCCGCCGAACCTGTCCTGAAGGCGACCCCGCTGGGTCAGCGGGTGGAGATCGGCGCGGCGCAGCACGGCATCGACCCCGACCTGCTGGATGACCATGCCGTACGGGTGGTGAGCACGCTGCAGGGGGCGGGCTTCGAGGCCTACGTCGTGGGCGGCGCGGTCCGTGATCTCCTGGTGGGGCGGCGCCCCAAGGATTTCGACGTCGCCACCAATGCCACGCCTGAACAGGTCAAGGCGCTGTTTCGCCGGGCCTTCATCATCGGCCGGCGTTTTCGCATCGTGCACGTGGTGTTCGGTCGTGGACGCGAGCATGAGGTCATCGAGGTTTCGACCTTCCGGGCCCTGTTGGCGGCCGAAGCTGCCGAGCAGGTGGAGGGCAACGAGAAGACCTCGCGCGCCGAACTGGCGGGCAAGACGCACGTGGTGGATGCCAGCGGTCGGGTGCTGCGCGACAACGTCTGGGGCCCGCAGATCGAGGACGCGGCGCGGCGCGACTTCACGGTCAATGCCATGTATTACGACCCGGTCACCCGCACAGTGGTGGACTACCACGGCGGCTTCGCCGACGTTCGGAGTCGGGTGCTGCGCATGATCGGCGACCCCGTGACCCGCTACCGCGAAGACCCGGTGCGGCTGCTGCGCGTGGCCCGCTTCGTGGCCAAGCTCGGCTTCACCATCGAGCCCAAGACGCTCAAGCCGGTGCAGGCCATGGCGGCGAGCCTGGCCCAGGTGCCCGGCTCGCGCCTGTTTGACGAGATGATCAAGTTGCTGCAGACGGGCCACGCCGTGGCCAGCCTGGAGGTGCTGCAGCGCCTGGGGCTGGTCAGCGGCGTGTTTCCGGTGCTCGAGGCCGCGCTGGACGGCGCTGCACAGGACCCGCGCCGCAAGCAGTTCATCGACCTCGCGCTGCAGGACACCGACCGTCGCGTGGGCGAGGGCAAACCGGTGGCGCCCAGTTTCCTGCTCGCCTGCCTGCTGTGGCACGAGGTCCTGGGGCGCTGGACGGCGCTGAAAGAGGCCGGTGAGTCGCCCTTCCCAGCGCTGCAGCAGGCCATCGATGCCGTGTTCGAGGCCCGCATTGGCGACATCTCCGGCCGCGGCAAGCTCGCAGCCGACATGCGCGAGATCTGGCAGATGCAGCCTCGCCTGGAGCGCCGAACGGTCTCGTCCGCGCCCGGGATGATCGAGCAGCCCCGCTTCCGTGCCGGGTTTGATTTCCTGCGCCTGCGTGCCGATGTGGACGAGGTGCCGCAGGAACTGGCCGAGTGGTGGGAAGACTATTCGCTGGGCACCGAGGACGAGCGTGAAGCCTTGCTGCAGGTGCTGAAGACCACGCAGGCGCGGCGCGTGACCCCTGCACGCTCGCGCAGTGCCGCGCCCCGTGAGGCCGCGCCCGCCACGGCTACCGCGCTGGGGGAGCCTTCCGCTTCCGATGGCGCCGATGCCGAAGGCGGGGAGGCGCCGGAACCTCGGCGTCGGCGCCGTCGTCGTCGTGGGGGCCGCGGGGCTGGGGCAGGCGAGGGTGGCGGCTCTGGCGCAGGCCCGTCCGGCCCTTCGGGTGCTGCATCAGGCGACTGAGGCCGTGGCCCCGTCCTCCTGGCCGGTGCCCTTACAGGCCTAGGGTCTGGTGGACGTTGACGCAGCGGCGCGGCCTTGGCGCGCGGGGTCCAGCTCCCACTCGAACAGCTTCTGGATGCTGAAGGCCACCGTGCCCATGAGCACGGCCGAGCCCACCATCAACGCTGCGATCACGCCCAGCACCGGGCCCCAGCCCGTTCGTGCGCCCGGCAGGCCGGGGTTGTGACGCGCATCCCATTTCTCGTCGGGCGTCAGTCCATACAGGATGGCGCACAGCATGCCCCAAGCGATCATCAGGCCGAGCAGGGGGATGAGCAGCCAGGCCGCGGTGTCATCCTGGCCGAACTGGCGCATGCGGATCACACCCGCCCAACCCAGCGCTGTGGGCACCAGGTGCAGCCACCCCAGGGCGTCTGCCGGGCCCTTGAGATACAGGCGATGCAGCCCGAGTGTGCCGCCCAGCACGGCCAGCCAGGTGGCCAGGGTCTTGGAGCGGTAGCGCGCGGGCGAGGCAGGCATGGTGCGGCTTGAATCCGATGGGGTGGTGGTGCCGTACATGGCGATGCGCTGACTATAATGCGCGGTTTTCGGCGGCGGCCCTTGACGGGGCGTATCTACGACGCCGACCCCGGCGTCTTGCCCGCCCGACGGCAGGCCCGACGCCACTTCGATTGCCAGCCCCTGCGTGTCTCCTGGTGCGGCGG
>JBIKMY010000304.1:0-3437 GCA_044358945.1 Rubrivivax sp. | reverse complement strand
ACAGTCGAGCCTAGAGGACAGCGCACAACTTACGCGTGAGTTCCTAGAGGTGATCACCAGCCCCGTGCTGGAAAGCCAGGGAACGCTGGACCGCTACACCGGCGACGGCCTGATCGCGTTTTGGGGTGCGCCGCTTCCAGTTGACGACCACGCACAGCGCGCCCTGCGGGCGGCTGAGGACATGCTGGTACAGCTGCAAGCCTTCAACCGCCGGCGCGCGGAGGCTGGCCAGCCGCCCGTTGCGATGCGGGTAGGCATTGAAAGCGGGGAAGCGGTCGTGGGGGACCTTGGGAGCAGCAAGCGGGGCGCGTACACCGCGGTGGGAACCTGCATCAACCTGGCCTCGCGCCTACAGGAGATGGCGCGTGACCTGGGTGAGCCCTTGGTCGTGGGGCCGCAGGCCTTCGCCGCCGGCGGGGCAGCCCTTCGAAGCCTGGGGCACCACGCCGTGCGGGGCCTGGACGAACCGGTGGAATTGCACGGGCAGGTCAAAGCGGCCGATAAGGCCGCGGCGCCCATCCAGGCCGAACGCGCTTGAACCGAGCTCAGGCAGAATGGAGGGCTTTTCGTCAATCGACAGGACCCAAGGATTTCCATGGCCCGAACAGCCCTGATCACCGGCGTGACCGGACAAGACGGCGCCTATCTGGCCGAGCTGCTGCTGGACAGGGGGTACACGGTGTACGGCGCCTTTCGGCGCACCAGCAGCGTCAACTTCTGGCGGTTGCAGGAGTTGGGCGTGGCGCAGCACGAACGGCTGCACCTGGTGGAGTTCGACCTGACCGACCAGGGTGGTTGCATTTCCCTGCTGCAACGCGTACAGCCCGATGAGGTTTACAACCTGGCGGCGCAGAGCTTCGTAGGGGTGAGCTTCGAGCAACCCCACACGACAGCGCAAATCACGGGCCTGGGCGCGCTGAACCTGCTGGAGGCCATCCGCATCGTCAACCCGCGGATCCGTTTCTACCAGGCCTCCACGTCGGAAATGTTCGGCCTGGTGCAGGCGGTTCCGCAGAACGAAAAGACCCCGTTCTACCCGCGCAGCCCCTACGGCGTGGCCAAACTGTACGCACACTGGATGACGGTGAACCACCGTGAGAGCCACGGCCTGTTCGCCACCAGCGGCATTCTGTTCAACCACGAATCCCCCCTGCGGGGCCTGGAGTTCGTGACGCGCAAGATCACCGACGGCGTGGCGCGTATTGCATTGGGCCGCACCGAGCCGCTGGAGCTGGGCAACCTGAATGCGCAGCGCGACTGGGGATTTGCCAAGGAGTACGTGGAAGGCATGTGGCGCATGCTGCAGGCCGAGCAGCCCGACACCTTCGTGTTGGCCACGGGCCGTACCGTGGAAGTGCGCGAGTTCGTGCGAATGTCCTTTGCCGCAGCCGGCATCACCGTGACTTTTGAGGGGCAGGCCGAGGCTGAACGGGCCATCGACACGGCCAGCGGACGCGTGGTGGCCTGCGTGAACCCGCGCTATTACCGCCCAGCCGAAGTCGACCTGCTGATCGGCGATGCTGCGCATGCCCGGCAAGTGCTGGGCTGGGCACCCGAGACGACGCTGGAGGCACTGTGCGAACGCATGGTGCAGGCCGACCTGCGCCGCGTGAAGCAAGGCTTCTCGTTCTGACCATGCGCATCCTGCTGACGGGTGCCGAGGGCTTCACGGGCCGCCACTTGTGTGACGCCGCCCGCCGGCAAGGTCACGAGGTGGTGGCGCTGTCCGCCGACTTGACCGATGCCGGCGCAGTTAGGGCAGACGTTCAGGCCTGCCGTTTCGATGCCGTGCTTCATCTGGCCGGGCTGGCCTTCGTGGGCCACGCCGATCCCTTGGCGTTCTACCGAGTGAATGTGATGGGCACGCTCAACCTGCTGAACGCCGTGGCCGAGCAGGCCCGCCGCGCGCCAGGCGCGGTTCGGCAGGTGGTGGTGGCCAGCAGTGCCAATGTGTACGGCAATTGCGACACCAGCCCCATCAGCGAGGACCAAGCGACAGCGCCGGTGAACCATTACGCGGCCAGCAAACTGGCGATGGAACACCTGGTGCTGGCCGCAGCCGGCGACCTGCCGGTGAGGGTGGCCAGGCCCTTCAACTACACAGGACCGGGCCAATCCGAGGACTTCGTGATCCCGAAGATGGTGGCGCACTTCAAGGCGCGCCGGCCCACGCTCAAACTGGGCAACCTGCATGTGCAACGCGAGTACAACGACGTGAGCCTGGTGTGCGAAGCCTACTTGCGGCTGCTGGCCCTGCCCAACCCGCCTGCGCCGCGGGCACGAACCGTGAACCTGTGCAGTGGCGTGATGTACGACCTGCAAACCGTGGTGGACTTGCTGAGCCGGCTCAGTGGCCATGAGCTGACGGTGGAGCGCGACCCTGCATTGGTGCGCCCTCAGGAAGTGCACCAACTGTGCGGAGACCCTTCGGGACTGCATCGGCTGATCGGGCCAATGCCGCAGGTTCCGCTGGCCGACACGCTGCAGGCCATGCTGCAGGCTTGAACAGGACCATCATGCGCACGGCCATTTTCACCATCGTCAGCAACAACTACCTGCACTTTGCGCGGACGCTGCTGCAAAGCGTGGCACAGCACCATCCCCAGGCTGAGCGCTACTGCGTGATCGTTGACCGGGACATGGAGCCCGCGCGTGCCCTGGCGTCTGAATTTACGGCCATTTCGGTGCAGGAACTGCCCTTGCCCGACGGCGACGATTTCCTTTTCCAGTACACGGTGCTGGAGCTCAACACAGCGGTCAAACCCTGGGCGCTTGAACACCTGATGACGCAGGGCTTCGATCAGGTGCTCTACATCGACCCGGACATTCGGCTGTATCGGCCCTTGGATCATGTGACAGCGCTGCTGGAATCGCAGGCCGACATCGTGCTGACCCCGCACCTGACGTCGCCGATGACCGACGACAAGCGACCCACTGAACTGGATATCCGCGTAGCCGGCACCTACAACCTGGGCTTTTGCGCCATGCGGCGCAGCGAGAGTGCGCTGCGTTGCCTGCACTGGTGGCAAGGCAAGCTGCGCCATGAATGCGTGGTCGCGATCGAACGCGGCATCTTCGTCGACCAGAGCTGGATGGACCTGGTGCCGGGCCTGTTCGATCGGGTAGCCGTTCTGCGGCACCCGGGCTACAACGCAGCTTACTGGAACGTGGCGCAGCGGCCGGTGACGCGGGATGCAGATGGCCGCTGGTTGGTATCCGGGCAACCACTGCATTTCTATCACTACAGCGGGCTGAACCCCCGTGATCCGGCGCCCGTTTCCAAGCATCAGAACCGGCTGAGCTTCGACAATATCGGGGCGGATGCGAAAGCGCTGCACGAGGAGTACGCGGCGATGGTGATGGCCAATGGAATGGCGCACTACTCGACGCTGCGGTACGCCTTTGATCGCTTTGACGATGGGGCCCCCATCCTGCCA
>JBIKMY010000303.1:0-3440 GCA_044358945.1 Rubrivivax sp. | reverse complement strand
AGCCGCGCGCCGCGCTCGGTGAGCTGGCTGTTCAGGGGCAGACCGCTCAGGTGGGCGCCGACCACGGCAATGGCGATCTCGCTGCGCACTGCCGGCCAGCGCAGCGTCTCGCCATCGGCAGCAGGCCCCATCCAGCGCTGGCCGAAGCGGGCCAGGGCGGCATCAGCGTTCCCGGGACCGATCAGCGTCACGCCGAAGGGCAGGCCCCGGGCGGTGAAGCCTGCCGGTACGGCCAGTGCGCTCCAGCCCAGCAGGTTGACGAAGTTGGTGTAGACGCCCATGCGGGCGTTGGCACCCACGGCGTCGGTGTCGATCTCGTCAAAGGTGGGGTGGCCGGTGGTGGTGGGCACCAGCAGCGCGTCCACCTGCTGCCACAGCCCGGCCAGCCGGGCCTGCAGCTCTCGCAACCGGTACTGTGCGCGGAAGGCGTCCGTGGCGCTCATGCCCACGGCCTTGGAGACCACCTTCAGCACCGTGGCGTCCAGCGCCTGCGGGTCGCGCTCCATCAGGGCTTGCAGCACCGCATGGCGCTCGGCCACCCAGGGGCCGTCGTAGAGCAGGGCGGCCACTTCGAACAAGGGCGCGAAGTCCAGTTCCATCAGCTCGGCCCCCAGGTCGCGCGCGCGCTGCAGGGCGTCGGGCCAGGCCGATGCATAGCCGGCGTCACCGTGGAAGACCGGCCGCTTGGGAATGCCCAGGCGCGGCCGCTCGGGCAGCGTCGCCACGCCGGGTTGGAAGGCGCTGTAGGCGTCCCGCGGATCAGGGCCTTCCAGCACCGACAGCACATGCGCGGCGTCCTCCACCGTGTGGGCGAACACCGACACGCAGTCCACCGAGCGGCAGGCGGGCAGCACACCGGCCGTGGACACCCGGCCCGGCGTGGGCTTCAGGCCGACCAGGGCGTTCAGCCCGGCCGGTACGCGGCCGGAACCGGCGGTGTCCGTGCCCAGCGCAAAAGCCACCAGGCCGCTGGCCACTGCCACGGCCGATCCTGAACTGGAGCCGCCGCTGATGCGCTGTGCATCGAATACGCTGGCGGGTCGGCCGTAGGCCGAGCGCGTGCCCACCAGACCGGTGGCGAATTGGTCGAGGTTGGTCTTGCCCACCCACAGCGCCCCGGCGTCCAGCAGGCGCTGCACCACGGTGGCGTGTGCCGTGGCCTCGTGCTCGAAGGCCGGACAGCCGGCGGTCGTGGGTGCGCCCGCGATGTCCATGTTGTCCTTGACCGCGAATGGCACGCCCAGCAAGGGGTAGCGGCGCAGGGCCTCGGCACGGGTGGCGCAGGCCTGCACACGCTCCACCAGCAGATCGATCTGTCGCTGCCAGGCGATGTCGTCGCACAAGTGGATCCACACCGGCCGGCCGCGCTCGGTCTGTGCCGAAGCGAGGGCCCGCACCCGCGCGGCGTCAGCCCGTGCCACCGGGTCCTCGCCTTGAGCCAGGGCTGTCAGCCACGACGCAACAGAAGCGGGACCGCTCAGGTCTGCGGGGGCAAGGCCCGCTGCCGCGGCCGGGCTTTGAATGGTGGGGTGATCGCGATGCATCGGTGCGCCAACTGGTATACAAGTGGGTACAGCAGAAAGCGTGCCAACTTGTCCTGCCCCTTCGTCATGCCCCCATTCGGGCCTGTCGCCGCGCCCAACCAAGGCGCAGGCCTGGTTCCATTTCGGTGCGCCGCAGCCGCACGCCTCTGAGGTCGCACCAAGCCGGTGCCGCGGCCCGCCAGGTTGGTGGGGAACTCAACAGCCTTTGACCTGGCCCTGCCGAAGGACCTGGGCGCGTTCGCGAATCTGCGCCATTTCTTCCGGCGCCACCCGCTGGAGGTTCTTTACCTGCAAGGCCATACGAGGGTTGCGTGCCAGCCGAACCTGGTGGCGCGCCAGGAAGTCCCAGTACAGCGTGGTGAAGGGGCAGGCCCGCTCGCCCGTGCGCTGGGCCGGATCGAACCGGCAGCCGCGGCAGTGGTCGCTCATGCGGCCGATGTACTGCCCGGTGGCGATGTAGGGCTTGCTGGCCATGGGCCCGGGCGGTGGGGTGGGGCCCTGCGGCGGGCCAGCGTCGGCGTGCTGGCTCATGCCGAGGGTGTTGGGCAGCTCTACCCATTCCACGGCGTCCACGTACACCGCCAGATACCAGGCATGCACCTCGCGTGGCGCCACGCCCAGCAGCAAGGCGTACAGGCCGGTGACCATCAGGCGCTGGATGTGGTGGGCATAGCCGTGCTCCAGCGTTTGGCCGATGGCATCGGCCAGGCAGCGCATGTCGGTGCGGCCCGTCCAGTAGAAGGCAGGCAGGGCCTCGTGCGCGTCCAGGGCGTTGAGATCTGCGTAGGCCGGCATGCGCAGCCAGTACACGCCCCGCACGTACTCACGCCAGCCCAGGATCTGCCGGATGAAGCCCTCGGCCGATGCCAGAGGCACTTGGCCGGCGCGCCAGGCGCCTTCGGCCGCCGCGATCACTTCGCGCGGGTCCAGCAGCTTCAGGTTCAGGCTGGACGAGATCATGGCGTGGTACAGCCAGGGCTGGCCGCCCCATATCGCGTCCTGGTATCGGCCGAAGTCGGCCAGGCGGTGGGTGATGAAGTCCTCCAGCGCGGCCAGCGCCTGCGCTCGCGTGACCGGCCAGCCGAACTGCGCCAGCCGGCCCGGGGCCGGGGGCTGCTGCGCGTTCACCAGCGCCATCACCTCGCGCGTGGTCTCGTCCGGCTCGAAGCGCAGCGGCGGCGCCAGCAGGCCCGGTCCCTCGCGGCCGAAGGCCTCGCGGTTGTCGGCATCGAAGTTCCATTGCCCGCCGGCGGGCTGATCCTTCGCATCGCCCTCCATCAGCACCTGGTGGCGCTGGCGCATCTCTCGGTAGAAGTACTCCATGCGCAACTGTTTGCGGCCTTTGGCGTGCGCTTCGAACATGGCGCGTGTGCACAGGAAGTGCCGGTCCTCGCGGAACTCGATGGGTACGCCCGCCTCCTGTGCGGCTTGGGTCAGCGCCTGTCGTACACGCCACTCCCCTGACTCCGTCAGCACCACGCGCTGCACCGGCTGCGCCCGCAGCGTGGCGGCCAGCGCGTCGCCCAGGCCGCCAGGATGCTGCGCCAGGTAGGCCAGCGGCACGCCCTCGCGCTGCAGGTCCTGCGCAAAGTGCCGCATGGCCGACAGGAACAGCGTGGTGCGCTGCCGGCTGGAGGGAACGTGCGTGGCCTCCGCATGGGCTTCGCACATCCAGGCGCGGTCCAGCGTCGGGTTGAAGCCGTCCCAGGCGCTGGCGTCACGGTTGAGCTGGTCGCCCAGGATCACGACCAGGTGGCGGACCGCGGTCATGGCGAAGCCTTCGCCGCAACTGGGCCGTTGCGCCGCTTGCGGCAGGCGTCCGAGCAGTGGCGCACCTGTTCCCAGTTCTTCGCCCAGGCTTTGCGCCAGCTCATGGGCCGGCCGCAGGTGACGCAG
>JBIKMY010000302.1:0-3443 GCA_044358945.1 Rubrivivax sp. | reverse complement strand
GTTCGAACAACTGGTGCAGCCGCTGATGTTTGCCCTGGGGCTGGGAAATCTGTTGGAAGAGGCCTATCGGGGCACGGGCTGGCTGCTGGTGGGCTTGCTGCAGATCGCCCTGCTGGTCACGGTGGTGGGCGCCTTGCAGCGCTGGCGTCCGGTGGAGCCGGTGACCGACCGGCGGGCCGTGCGCGTGGATGTCATCTACACCCTGGTCCACCGGCTGGGCCTGTTTCGCCTGGGCCTGTTCTTCACGCTGGAGCCGCTGGTGTGGGAGTTGATCGGCGAGTTGCGTCTGGTGGGCGTGCGGCCCTGGCAGCTGGACGCGCTGTGGCCCGGCGTCACCGACACGGCGCTGGTGAGTTTCGTGCTGTACCTGCTGGTGTTCGACTTGGTCGACTACCTGATCCACCGTGGCCAGCACCACTGGCGTTGGTGGTGGCAGCTGCACGCGCTGCACCACAGCCAGCGCCAGATGACGATGTGGTCCGACAACCGCAACCACTTGCTGGACGACGTGCTGCGCGACCTGGTTTTCGTGGCCGTGGGCATTGCCGTGGGCGTGGGGCCGGGACAGTTTGTCGCCATCGTCGCCTTCACCCAGCTCGTGGAGAGCCTGTCGCATGCCAACGTGCGCATGTCCTTCGGCCCGGTGCTGGGCCGCCTGCTGGTGAGCCCGGCTTACCACCGGCTGCACCACCGCATCGGCCTGGGGCACGAATCGGCTGGACCGGGATCGCTGGGCGGACACAACTTCGCGGTGCTGTTCCCGCTGTGGGACCACCTGTTCGGCACGGCACGGCTCGATGGCCGTTACGAAGCCACGGGCATCCGCGACCAGCTGCCCGCAGAGGGCGCGCAGCCAGCCGGACGCGACTACGGTCAGGGCTTCTGGTCGCAGCAGTGGCTGGGCCTGAAGCGGCTGGCGGGCCGGGCCTGACCTGGCGCACCTCCTTATGATGCGCCGCTCATGAGCGACCTGATTGATGCTTTCTGGCGCGCGGCGCTGGGCTGCCTACACCCGCGGGTCATCCTGTGGTCGCTGATTCCTTTGCTGCTGTCGGCCGGTGCGGCGCTGGGCCTGGGCTGGCTGTACTGGGAACCGGCGGTTGCGGCGGTGCGCGCTTTCCTGGAGGAATGGGCCCTGGTGGCCTCGCTGCTGACCTGGCTGGAGGCCCTGGGCGGCGGCACGTTCCGGGCGGTGCTGGCACCCTTGATCGTGGTGGCCCTGTCGGTGCCGCTGATCGTGGTGCTGGCGCTGCTGCTGGTGGCCTGGACGGTCACCCCGGCGCTGGTGGACTGGGTGGCGCAGCGCCGTTTTGCCGGGCTGCAGCGGCGCGGTGGCGCGGCCGGCTGGTGGGCCAGCGCCCTGTGGTCGCTCGGCTGCACGTTGCTGGCGCTGGGCGTGCTGCTGGTGAGTCTTCCGCTGTGGTTCGTGCCGCCCCTGGCGGTGGTGATTCCGCCGCTGGTCTGGGGCTGGCTGGCGGCGCGTGTCTTTTCCTTCGACACCCTGGCGCTGCATGCAACGCCACAGGAGCGACGCCTGATCATGCACGAGCGCCGCTGGACCTTGCTGGTCATGGGCATCGTCTGCGGTTTGATGGGCTCGCTGCCCTCGCTGATCTGGGCCCTCGGGGCCCTCACGCTGGTCTTTGCACCCTTGCTGGTGCTGGCCTCGGTGTGGCTCTACACCCTGATCTTTGCTTTCGCCTCGCTGTGGTTCGCCCACTTCACGCTGGCACAGCTGGTTCGCTTGCGTCCGCCGCCGCCGACCCCCCATGATGCGCCCGGTACCGCGGCGCCCGAGGCCGCCAGCCCCGCCCGTATTCCCTTGTTGCCAGCCCAGGACCCCACCCCATGAACATCGGCCTCTTCATCATCGGCGACGAGATCCTGTCGGGCAAGCGCCAGGACAAGCACATGCCCAAGGTGATCGAATTGCTCGGCGCCCGTGGCCTGGCACTGAAGTGGGCGCGCTACGCGGGTGACGACCGCGAACTCATCACCCAGGGGCTGCAGCACGCCTTTGCCAGTGGCGACCTGGTGTTTTCCTGCGGCGGCATCGGCGCCACGCCGGACGACCACACCCGCCAGAGTGCCGCCGCGGCGCTGGGCGTGCCCCTGGCGCTGCATCCGCAGGCGCGGGAGTTGATCGTGCAGCGCATGCGCGACGTGGCGGCCGAGCAGGGCGTTCCCTTCGAGCCGGACCGGCCCGACAACGTGCACCGGCTGAACATGGGGGTGTTTCCCGAAGGCGCCTCCATCATTCCCAACCCCTACAACAAGATCCCGGGCTTCTCGGTGGGCCACGTCCATTTCGTGCCCGGCTTTCCTGTGATGGCCTGGCCCATGATCGAGGGCGTGCTGGACCAGCGCTACGCCCACCTGCATGGGGGACAAGTGCAGCACGAGCGCTCGGTCATCGTCTTCGGCGCCATGGAAGCGGCGCTCACCCCGCTGATGGAGGAGCTGGAGCAGCGCTTTCCCGGCATCAAGGTGTTCAGCCTGCCCAGCGTGGACCACCCCACCTACGGCCGCCACATCGAACTGGGTGTGAAGGGCTCTTCCGATCTGGTCGAAGCTTTTGCCGCTCTTAAAGCCGGGCTCACCAGCCTGTCGGCCCAGTTGGGCCCCGAATTGGTGCGTTGATCTTGTGGCGCACCCTTGAGGTGCGAATTCGGAGCGGACGCACCAAGTTGGCCGCGCTGCACTCTGCGCCAATTTGGGGCAAGGCCAAGAGCTTCAGGCACGCTTTCTGCTACACAATCTCTATTCGATTTATCCCCCACCCCTCAGTGCACAACAGGAGATAGAGATGGCAAAGACGGTTGCCGACGTGATGAAGATGGTGAAGGACAACGAAATCAAATTCGTTGACTTCCGCTTCACCGACACCCGCGGCAAGGAACAGCACGTGTCGGTGCCCGTGTCCGCGTTCGACGAGGAAAAGTTCACTGCCGGCCATGCCTTCGACGGCTCGTCGATCGCCGGCTGGAAGGGCATCGAAGCCTCCGACATGCTGCTGATGCCGGACCCGAACACCGCCAACGTCGATCCGTTCTTCGAAGAGCCGACGCTGATCATGAGCTGCGACGTGCTCGAGCCAGGCGACGGCAAGCCCTACGAGCGTGATCCGCGCTCTCTGGCCAAGCGCGCCGAGGCCTACCTGAAGGCCAGCGGCCTGGGTGACACGGCCTTTTTCGGCCCGGAACCCGAGTTCTTCATCTTCGACCAGGTGCAGTGGAACGTCGACATGTCCGGCTGCTTCGTCAAGGTGGGCTCGGAAGAGGCGCCCTGGAGCTCCGGCAAGGACTTCGAAGGCGGCAACATGGGGCACCGCCCCGGTGTCAAGGGGGGCTATTTCCCGGTGCCCCCGGTCGACAGCTTCCAGGACATGCGCTCCGAGATGTGTCTGCTGCTGGAGCAGGTCGGCATTCCGGTCGAAGTGCACC
>JBIKMY010000301.1:0-3463 GCA_044358945.1 Rubrivivax sp. | reverse complement strand
GCGCGCTGGAACAAGCCGGTGCGATGGAATACACCATCGTCGTGGCTGCTTCCGCTTCGGAATCCGCCGCCATGCAGTACGTCAGTGCCTACTCGGGCTGCACGATGGGCGAGTACTTTCGCGACCGCGGCCAGGACGCGCTGATCATCTATGACGACCTGTCCAAGCAGGCGGTGGCCTACCGCCAGGTCTCGCTGCTGCTGCGCCGCCCGCCCGGCCGCGAAGCCTACCCCGGCGACGTGTTCTATCTCCACAGCCGCCTGCTGGAGCGTGCCGCCCGTGTGAACGCCGACTACGTCGAAGCCTTCACCAAGGGTGAGGTCAAGGGCAAGACCGGTTCGCTGACCGCACTGCCCATCATCGAAACGCAAGCCGGTGACGTGTCGGCCTTCGTGCCGACCAACGTGATCTCCATCACTGACGGCCAGATCTTCCTGGAGACCAGCCTGTTCAACGCTGGTATCCGCCCCGCCATCAACGCCGGCATCTCGGTGTCGCGCGTCGGTGGTGCTGCCCAGACCAAGCTGATCAAGAGCCTCTCGGGCGGCATCCGTACCGACCTGGCGCAATACCGTGAACTGGCCGCCTTCGCGCAGTTCGCCTCGGACCTGGACGCCGCCACCCGCAAGCAGTTGGACCGCGGTGCCCGCGTGACGGAACTGTTGAAGCAGGCGCAGTACAGCCCGCTGCCCATCAGCCTGATGGCCGCCACTCTGTACGCGGTGAACAAGGGCTACCTCGACGACATCGACACCAAGAAGGTCCTGGCGTTCGAACACGGCCTGCACCAGCATCTGAAGAGCAGCCACGCTGCCCTCCTGGCCAAGCTGGAAAACGACAAGGCCATGGACAAGGGTGCGGAAGAAGAACTCAGCAACGCCATCGCCGCGTTCAAGAAGAGCTTCGCCTAAGTCCCGCAGCCCAGGAGAACGGCCATGGCTGTCGGAAAAGAGATTCGCGGCAAGATCAAATCGGTGGAAAACACCAAGAAGATCACCAAGGCCATGGAAATGGTCGCCGCCAGCAAGATGCGCAAGGCTCAGGAGCGCATGCGCTCTGCGCGCCCCTATGCGGACAAGATCCGCAACATCACGGCCCACCTCTCGGAAGCCAACCCCGAGTACAAGAGTCCGTACATGCGCGCGGCTGGCGCTGCCAAGAACGTCGGCTTCATCGTCGTCACCACGGACAAGGGTCTGTGCGGCGGCCTGAACACCAACGTGCTGCGCGCCGTGACGAACAAGATGAAGGACGTCCAGTCCGCCGGCGGCACCATCCACACGGTGGCCATCGGCAACAAGGGCCTGGGCTTCCTGAACCGCATCGGCGCCACGGTGGTGAGCCAGGCCACGCAGCTGGGCGATGCCCCGCAGCTGGAAAAGCTCATCGGCCCGGTGAAGGTCATGCTGGATGCGTTTGTCGAAGGCAAGCTGGACGCGGTCTACCTCTGCTACACCAAGTTCATCAACACGATGAAGCAGGAGCCGCTGGTCGAACCGCTGCTGCCCCTGTCCGCCACGCGGCTGGAGCAGACGGCTGCCGAGAAGAGCCAGTACGGCTGGGACTACATCTACGAACCCGACGCGGCCACCGTCATCGACGACCTGCTCACGCGCTACATCGAAGCGCTGGTCTACCAGGCCGTGGCCGAGAACATGGCCAGTGAGCAGAGCGCCCGTATGGTGGCCATGAAGGCCGCCACCGACAACGCCGGCACGCTCATCGGTGAGTTGAAGCTCATCTACAACAAGACCCGTCAGGCGGCGATCACCAAGGAACTGTCCGAGATCGTCAGCGGCGCGGCCGCCATTTCTGGCTGATCCACGGCTGACTGGCCGCCGCAACAACCGAATTCGAATTCGTAAGGAAGATTCAAATGTCGAACACTCAAGCCCAGGGCAAGATCGTCCAGTGCATCGGCGCCGTGGTGGACGTGGAGTTCCCCCGCAACGCCATGCCCAACATCTATGACGCGCTGAAGCTGGAAGGCACGGCGTTGACGCTGGAAGTGCAGCAACAGCTGGGCGACGGCGTGGTGCGCACCATTGCGCTGGGTTCGTCGGACGGTATCCGCCGCGGCCTGATGGTCAGCAACACCGGCGCCAACATCACCGTGCCCGTGGGCAAGGCGACGCTGGGCCGCATCATGGACGTGCTGGGCAACCCCATCGACGAGCGTGGTCCGGTCGACCAGACCCTGACCGCCCCCATCCACCGCAAGGCCCCGGCCTATGACGAGCTGAGCCCCAGCCAGGAACTGCTGGAAACCGGCATCAAGGTGATCGACCTGATCTGCCCGTTCGCCAAGGGCGGCAAGGTGGGCCTGTTCGGCGGCGCCGGCGTGGGCAAGACCGTGAACATGATGGAGCTCATCAACAACATCGCCAAGGCGCACTCGGGCTTGTCCGTGTTCGCCGGCGTGGGTGAGCGCACTCGTGAGGGCAACGACTTCTATCACGAGATGTCGGACTCCAAGGTGGTGGTGCAGGAGGACCTGACCCAGTCCAAGGTGGCCATGGTGTACGGCCAGATGAACGAGCCGCCGGGCAACCGACTGCGCGTGGCTCTGACCGGCCTGACCATCGCCGAGTCGTTCCGCGACGAAGGCCGTGATGTGCTGTTCTTCGTGGACAACATCTACCGCTATACGCTGGCCGGTACCGAAGTGTCCGCGCTGTTGGGCCGCATGCCTTCCGCCGTGGGCTACCAGCCGACGCTGGCCGAGGAAATGGGCCGACTGCAAGAGCGCATCACCTCCACCAAGGTGGGCTCCATCACCTCGATCCAGGCCGTGTATGTGCCTGCCGACGACCTGACCGACCCGTCGCCCGCCACCACCTTCGCTCACCTGGATGCCACCGTGGTGCTGTCGCGCGACATCGCTTCGCTGGGCATCTACCCCGCCGTGGACCCGCTGGACTCCACCAGCCGCCAGATCGACCCGAATGTCGTGGGCGAAGAGCACTACTCCACCACCCGTGCCGTGCAGGCCACGCTGCAGCGCTACAAGGAACTGCGCGATATCATCGCCATCCTGGGCATGGACGAGCTGTCCCCCGAGGACAAGCTGGCTGTGGCCCGCGCCCGCAAGATCCAGCGCTTCCTGTCGCAGCCCTTCCACGTGGCCGAGGTCTTCACCGGCTCGCCCGGCAAGTACGTGCCCCTGAAGGAAACCATTCGTGGCTTCAAGATGATCGTGGCCGGCGAGTGCGACCATTTGCCGGAGCAGGCGTTCTACATGGTGGGGACGATCGACGAAGCCTTCGAGAAAGCCAAGAAGATTCAATGAGCTTCGCATTCGGGCCGGGGCCGGCGTTGCGCTCCTCGCCGTACGGGAGTACGGCTCCGGGGCGCGCCTAGCCTGGCAGCCAACTGCTTGCTCCTTGCACCACTTTCTTGATTACGGGATCAATACTAATGGCCACCATCCACGTCGACGTTGTTTCCGCCGAAGAGAGCATCT
>JBIKMY010000300.1:0-3474 GCA_044358945.1 Rubrivivax sp. | reverse complement strand
GCTCGGCAATCTCGTTGTCCAGCATGGCGTGCGAGCCCTGGTGCTCGCGACCGTGCGGGTCGCGCCCGCCATAGCGCTGCAAGATGGGCTTGAGGGCGGCGATCACGCGGCGCTCGTCGGCCCCAGGCGCCAGCCGAAAAGACAGGCGGTTGAAGGCGCCCTCCATGTCCCACACCGCGGCCAGCACCTGCGCGTCCACCCAGAACACGCCGAAGCCGCGCGGGTCCGGCATGCCGAACATGCCAGCAAAGACGTACTCCGGGGACAGCGCCACACCGCGCACCACCAGGTCGCGCTGGCGGCCGTTGATCACCGCCTGCAGGCGCGCGCCGGGCTTCAGGGCATGGGCATCGGCGAAGGCCTCCGACACCCACGCGGGGATCGCGCCGTCGGGCTGGGTGCGGCCGGGCGACATCGAAACGTCGTCGGCCACGCCGCTGCGCAGCACGATACGGTTGAGCTCCCGGGGGCGACGCGGGTCCATGCCCACCAGATGCCCCATCAGCGGGTCCGACAGGCCTTCGATGCGCAGCCGCACCGGCCGCTCCACCGTGGCCTGCACCAGGGCCACGCCGGGCACGGCCTGCAGCACCGGCAGCAGCGACAGCGGGGCACGCCGCACCGAGGCGAACACGTCGGCGAAGCGGCCCTGCTCGTAGAAGCGGTCGCGCGCATCCGACAGCGAGGCCACGGCCGACAGCGTGGTGAGAAAGCCCGCCACGGCACTGGCCACCACCAGCGCGATGGTCAGCGCCTGGCTCCACATGCGCGTCAGGTCGCGCAGCAGCTTGCGATTCAGGGCCTTCATGGGGCGCTCTTCACCCGGCGTTCCTCACCACGCCACTTCCGCCGCCGTGGCGCGCTGCGCGTGGCGCTCCTCGCGCTGGATGCAGCCGTCGCCCAGGTACAGCACCCGGTCGGCCATGCGCGCGATGGCGGCGTTGTGCGTGATCACCACCGTCGTGGTGCCCAGGCGCTGGTTGATGTCGGCAATAGCCTCCAGCACGCGCTTGCCGGTGGCGAAGTCCAGCGCGCCGGTGGGCTCGTCGCACAGCAGCACGTCCGGACGCTTGACGATGGCCCGCGCGATGGCCACGCGCTGCTGCTCGCCGCCCGACAGCTGCGCCGGGAAATGATCCCGCCGCGGCAGCAGGTCCACCAGGCCCAGCGATTCGTCGATGTCCATGGGGTGCTCGGCGATGTCGGTGACCAGGGCCACGTTCTCGCGCACCGTCAGGCTGGGGATCAGGTTGTAGAACTGGAAGACAAAGCCCACGTGCTCGCGCCGGTAGCGCGTGAGCGCCGCTTCGTCGGCGCCGTCCAGGCGGTGGTCAGAGAACGACACCTCGCCCGAGGTGGGCACGTCCAGCCCGCCCAGGATGTTCAGCAGCGTGCTCTTGCCACTGCCCGAAGGCCCCAGCAGCACGACGAACTCGCCCCGGGCGATCTCCAGCGACACATCGCGCAGGGCCACCACCTCGGTCGCGCCACTGCCATAGGTCTTGCGCAGGGCTCGGGCAACGAAGATGGGCTGGGCCGGCACGGCAGTCGGCGCTGGCGTGCAGGGCCGGGAGAGTCAGGACACCGGCTGATTCTGCGCAGGCGGCGTTGTGCCGCCTTGCGCTGGGACAAGAGAAGGAACAACGTCAGGCCGCGGGCTCAGAGCTTGTGAAGTATTCCGGCGCGCCCGAGCGGGCGTTCCAAATGGTGCTGATCTAGGCGCAAAGCACAGCCGTAGCTCGGGCTACGGCGAGCATTTGCAACGACGAGCAGCGCCGTTTGGAGCGCACGAGCGGGTGTGCGGGGATATTTCACAAGCTCTCAGTGCGCGTTGGCCAGCGCGCCGCGCGCGACGAGCTCCTGGCGCCAGACGGCCGCAATGGCCAGCGTCAGTGCCAGGCCCGTCAGCACGAACACCAGGCCCGTGGGCCGGTAGCCCCAGACCGGGATGAGCGCACCCGCGGCCATCAAGCCCAGCGGCAGGGTGTAAATGGCCAGCATGCGCACCCCCATGATGCGGCCGCGAAAACGCTCCTCGGTCGTGCGCAGCAGGATGATGGACAAGGTCACCATGCTCAGGCTCTGGGCAATGCCGGCCAGCAGCAGCGTGACCAGGGCCACCTGCAGGCTCGTGGCCAGGACGAAGCCCCCCAGGCACAGGTACCAGGCCAAGGTTGCTGCCAGCATCACCCGCGCCTGGGGCAGGCGCCGGCCCCAGGCACTCAGGGCGAGCGAGCCGATCAGCGCTCCGCAGGCAAAGCTGGCCACCAGCCAGCCCAGCCCCCGCTGGTCCAGCTGGAAGACCTCACGCGCGGTGTAGGGCATGAGGCCCATGGTCAGGGGAAAGGCGTTGAGGTTCACCAGGGCGGCCAGGCTCATGGCCGCGCGCAGCCGTGGCGTGTGCCAGACATGAATCAAGCCCTCCTTCACCTCTCGCCAGGGTGACAGCCGCGGAGGCCGCTCAGGGGCCGGGGTAGCAGGCGACGCCTCGGGCCCACGCGCTGCCGCATACAGCGTCATGAGGGCCGCCCCGAAGTACAGGGCCGTGATGACCACGTAGGCCGGCACCATCCCGAAGGCGGCCATGAAGCCCGCGCCCGCCAGCGCGCCACAGATCCGGGCTGAATCCTGCGTGGTGCGCGACACGCTCAGCGCCGCCACCAGGTGCTGCGCGGGCAAAGTGGCGCTGATCAGGGCGCTGCGCATGCCGATGTCGGACGGCCGCACCAAGCCCGCCAGCGCCGCCACGACCAGCACCAGGGTGGGGCTCAGTTGCCCGCTGAAGGCACACAGCAAGATCACAGCCGCGAAGAAGGCATAGGCCAGACGCAAGGCCCCCAGGACCCGGCCCAGGCCCAGGCGGTCCCCCAGCATGCCCACCACGGGCGATACCAGGGTGCCGACGTACATGAGGGACCCGAACAGCGTGAGCAGCACCACGGAGCCCGTTTCCACCAGCACGTACCACCCCAGGATCAGCGTCTCCATCTCCATGGCCCAGGCCGTGCAGAGATCGGCCGGCCACAGGAAGCGGAAGCTGCGCGTGCGAAAGGGCGCCAGGGCCCCCAAGGCTCCGGGCGCGGTCAAGGTGCCCTGCAGGCAGCTGCAGGGCCGCACGCAGACACGGTGGCGTCGCGCAGTGCGCACACCGGCAACAGCCCCGCCCGGGCTCGTCCGTCGATGAAATGCAGCATGGTGACGCTCCAGGATCAAGGGATGAACAGCGCCAAGTATTTCACTTCGAGCCGAGGTCCTTCCCAGGAACTGCTTGACCACCTTGCGGGGGCAACCTGCACGCCTCAAGACGTGACTGTCGAGCAAGCTGCTGGCAGCAGAATCCAAGGCCGATCCCCAGCCAGCCCACCTAGGATCGGCTTGATGACGGGACAAGGAGCCGCCACCGTCAACTGATCCGTTCAGCAGGTTGCGGTCATCGCCGCTGGAGACTCGCAGACAATCATTGGCAGTTCACAG
>JBIKMY010000299.1:0-3476 GCA_044358945.1 Rubrivivax sp. | reverse complement strand
TTCGGTGTTGAGGGCCACGTCGAACAGGCACATGCAGGCCCCCAGGGCCACCACTTGCAGCAAGAGCAGGGTCAGGGGCAGCCCCTGGAACGCCAGCACGCTGCCCAGCAGGCCCCCGCCCAGGACAGCCGTACCCGCAGCGGTGCGCCGCGCGCCCAGGGCGGCCATCACGCGGCCGGCCGTGAACAGTGAAGACACGGCCCCCACGGCCGCGGCCAGCAGCACCGCAGACAGGCTGCCCTCGGACAGCCCGTGGTGGGCCTTGATCGAAGGGATGTGCGCCCCCCAGGCGCCTATCAGGACGCCCAGCACCAGGAACTGCACCCGCGTGGCGGCACGCGAGCGGCGCAGCGCCGCGGGGTCGGGCAGGGTCATGGAGGTCGCAGGGGTGGCCGGGGTGGCCAGGCGCTCAGGCCCTGCGCAGCGCGTCAGCGGCCATCGTCACGAACGTGCCGGTATGCGCCGGGTCCAGCCAGCGCGTCACCACCACGGCGTCCAGGTCCGGGTCCACCCACACCAGATGACCGCCGGCCCCCAGCATGAAGATCGCGCGGGTGGAGGCCCCAGGGTACGCAAGGCCGTCCCGGTTCAGCCACACCAGCCAGCCGTAGAAGGGCGCCAGTGCACAGGGCGTGCCCATGCGCTGGACCCAGCCGGCCGGCAGCACGTCACGCCCCTGGTGGCGGCCGCCGTCCAGCAGCAGTTGCCCGACGCGGGCCTGGTCGCGCGCGCTGATGGACACGCCGCCGCCCCAGTGCGTGCCGCCAGGCACGCTGGGCATGCGCTGGCCGTCCAGGGTGACGAAGACGCCGTTGTAGCCTTCCCAGCGGAAAGCGTCCTGCGCGCCCAGGGGCTGCAGGATCTCCTCGCGGAACACCGTCTCCAGCGGGCGGCGGAACAGGTGCAGCAGCGCCAGCGACAGCTGGTTGATGCGCACGTCGTTATATTCCCAATAGCTGCCCGGCGCCTGCAGCGGGCGCGCGCCGCCCTTGGGGCCGGCGGCGGGGCGCGGGTCCTGCCCCACCTTGCGCCAGCGGTCGGCCTGCTCGGACAGCCCGAAGCACGAGCCCTCCCATTCGCTGGTCTGCTCCAGCAGGTGGCGCCAGGTGATGGCGGCGTTGTGCGGGGTGTCAAAGCCGATGCCCGGCAGCTGGGATGCCACCGTGGCGTCCACATCCGGCAGCAGGCCGTCGCGGTGCGCCACGCCCGCCAGCAGGCACAGGTAGGTCTTGGCCACGCTGAAGGTCTGGTCGGAGCGCGTCGGCTCGCCCCAGGCCGCCAGTTCCTGGCCGTGTTGCCACACCACGCCA
The DNA here is from genome assembly GCA_044358945.1 of Rubrivivax sp. Classification (GTDB taxonomy): domain Bacteria; phylum Pseudomonadota; class Gammaproteobacteria; order Burkholderiales; family Burkholderiaceae_C; genus Rubrivivax. The sequence goes on along the minus strand of JBIKMY010000299.1, from coordinate 2,166 downwards.
CCCACCGGGCCGCGCGGGTGCACCGGGCCGAGCAACCGGTTCCAGGGCGGCGGATCCTCGATGTGGACGCCAAAGCGCTGCGGCTCGGCGATCGGGTCCCGCGTCCAGGGCGTCTCGTGGGCGCTGGCGAAGGTGATGGCGGCTTGGAGGGGTGAGGATGGGAGCAATGTCATGAGAGCAGTCTTTGGGGCCTGTTCAGCTGGGCAGATTTACGCTGGGCAATAGCCCGAGCTTGCCTGCGCGGCGTGCAAACCGACGGTCGTCGAAGCTGGCCATGTGGCTGCACGCCACGTAGCTGGCGTGGTGGAGGGCGTCGGCGAAGTCCAGCCCCGCTTCCATGTTCCGCAAAGCCCGCTCCACGGCTGGACGGTCCTCTACCGTGACCTGCGCCAGGCTCAACAGATGGTCCAGCACCGCGGCAACTTCCGCGGGCTCGAAACCGTAGTAGCCCCTGAGCACCCACTCCAGCTCCAGCACCACGGTCTTGCAGACCATCAGCGCCTGGCCGGACTCGATCAGGCGCCGCGCGGCAAGTCGCTGCTTCCTGGCCTGTGGGTCTGCCGCGTCCTCGACGTAGTAACGAGCGAGGACGTTGGTGTCCAGGCCGATCACGGTCGCAGGAGAGAAGCCGCATCGAAGTCGGCCGGCACCGCCTTGCGGCGGCTCTTGAGCATGCCGAAGCCCGACCCTGGTGCTGCCGCCACTTCGACGGGCGAACTGCTCAAACGCATCTCGACGTGATCGCCGACGAGTTCGAAGCGGATGCGGCTGCCCTGACGGATGCCCAGTTGCTGTCGCAGTGCCTTGGGGATGGTGACCTGCCCCTTGCTGGTGACCGAGGTGATGTCCATGACCGCAGGATTTAGTAATACCTTGGTAATACTAACACCGCTCCAAGCCTGATGGTGTGTGCGAGAACCCCAGGCTGTATCCGCCGCGGCACGGGGTGCGCTGGTGCCCACCCCGCCGCTACCACCCCCACCCCGGCAGACGCAGCCGCGCATCGTTCACGTCGACGCCGAAGCCCAGGCCCAGCAGTTGCAGCTCCAGCCCTTCCTCGCGGGCCAGGGTGGCACCGGCCAAGCCCCACAGCGACACCTGCCAGCCCGAGCCGCTGGGTGCGCGGGCCAGCAGCGTGGTGGGGCCCAGCCAGTCCTTGCCGATGGCCGTGGGCGGCAGGTCCAGCCGGAGTTCAGGCACCTCGCGCGCCACCCAGGCCACGAAGGTGTTGCTGTTCGGCCCCGGCCAGGCGCGGTACTCGTTGGGCCAGGGGTAGCGCTGCACGGCCGCGGTGATGCGCTCGATCATGGCCTGCGCCGCCGGCCCGCGGTGCTCCGCCAGCAGTTGCGGTGCCGCGCCGTACCAGTGGCGGTCGGGCTCGGCGCCTTCGGTCGTCACCAGGGCGGTGCCGCCACGCATGGCGCGCCAGCCGATCACCTGGTACGTGGTGTAGGACGAAGCCCCTTCGGGCTTGACCGCGATCCAGGGGTGGATGGCAAACGCTCCGCGCCAGCGCACGGCGCGCGCGCCGTAGACCTGCACCACCGCGCCGCGCTCGGCGGCCGGGTCAGGCGCCAGGCCGGCGCGGTCTTGCCTGGCGGCGTACCAGGGGGTGCTCAGGTCCACCGCGCCCAGGGCCATCACCGACAGCGGACCCATCAGCAGCAGCGCGACCAGGCTCAGCAGCGCCACCAGCCCCAGCATCCCCGCTCGGGTGGCCCGCGCGGTTCGCGGGCGTGTCGCCCAAGACGTGTGCGTCATACGCCAGGCTGCGGACGGCCGCTCACGTCAAGCAGCGCGTGCGCTCACGCCGGCACCACCAGCACGTGGCGGCACTGCCAGCGCAGGCCCTGATGCACAGGTGCCACGGGCTGCAGCTTCATCGCCAGCGCTGTGCGCTGCCCGGCGGATAACTGGCGCCAGAGAAAGTCCCCGGCGTTTCCTGTTTCGCCGTCGACGAACAGCTGCGAGGTGAGCTCGCCGAAGCTCGGGTGGCGCAGCTTCAGATGGATGTGCGGCGTGCGGCCGGCGTAGGGCGCAGGGCGGATGGTGCGGAAGGCCACCGTGCCGGGGCCTGCCGTGCGGGCCTCACCGTAGCCCTGGAAGCCTTCATCCACCTCCGCGGGCGAGGCGCCATCACGCGGGTGTCGGTAGCGGCCCCAGGTG
>JBIKMY010000298.1:0-3477 GCA_044358945.1 Rubrivivax sp. | reverse complement strand
CCACCGGCGCCTCGGTGGCGGGCAACATGATGCAGCGCAACCCGCAGCTCAACGCCGAGTACAAGCTGCTGATCAAGGACTCTCCCAACTTCATCGGCGTGGCCAAGGGCGAGGACAAGCTGCGCCTAAAGGTCAACGAGATCATCGCGGCGGCCAAGGCCTCGGGCGACATCGACAAGATGGCGCAGAAGTGGCTTGGCCGGCCGGCCGGCGAACTGCCCAACTGATGTCCTGGCCTCGCATGACCCGGCCGGACGCATGTCGGCCGTGGTGAGCCTGGACTTCGCTGCGGTCCTGGTGGACTGGCCGCTGCTGCTGCGCGGTGTGGCCGCCACGGTCGTGCTCACGGCCGTCTCGGCCGTGGCCGGCGTGGCCGTGGGCGTGATGTGCGGTTGGGCGCGCGCCTGGGGGCCCGTCGGGCTCGCCCGCGCCGTGGCGGTGTACGTGGAGCTGGTGCGCAACACGCCCTTCATCGTCCAGCTCTTCTTCATCTTCTTCGGCCTGCCCAGCCTGGGCCTGCGCCTATCGCCCGAAGCGGCATCGGTCATTGCGATGGTCGTCAACCTCGGGGCCTACGCGGCGGAGATCGTGCGTGCCGGCATTGAGGCCACGCCCCGCGGGCAGGTGGAGGCCGCCTTAAGCCTGGCGCTGTCGCGCGCCCAGGTGTTCACCCGCATCGTGCTGCCGCCCGCGCTGGAGCGGGTGTGGCCGGCACTTGTGAGCCAGATCATCATCGTGATGCTGGGCTCGGCCGTGTGCGGACAGATCGCGGCGCAGGAACTGTCCTATTTCGCCAACCTCATCCAGAGCCGCAACTTCCGATCCTTCGAGGCCTACATCGTGGCCGCGCTGGTCTACCTTGCGCTGGCCATCGCGCTGCGCCTGGTGCTGCGCTGGGTGGGATCGCGCTTCATCTTCGGCCGCTGAGCCCGCGCCCTGGCAACATGGTCGACTTCACCCTCTGGGACATCTTCCGAAACCTGCTGCTGGCCGCGCGCTGGACGGTGGCCTTGTCGCTGGTGGCTTTCGTGGGCGGGGGACTGGTCGGTTTGCTGCTGCTGGTGGCGCGTCTGTCGGACGCACCGGTGGCCCGGCGCGCCGTGCAGCTGTACGTGGAGCTGTTTCAGGGCACGCCCTTGCTGATGCAGTTGTTCCTGGCCTACTTCGGGCTGGCGCTGATCGGTCTGGAGGTCTCGGCCTGGACGGCCGCGGCCCTGGCCCTGACCTTGTACAGCAGCGCCTTCCTGACCGAGATCTGGCGCGGTTGCGTGAACGCCATCCCCAAGGGACAGTGGGAGGCCTCGGCGAGTCTGGCGTTGTCCTTCACCCAGCAACTGCGCTACGTCATCGGCCCCCAGGCCCTGCGCATCGCCGTGCCGCCCACGGTGGGCTTTCTGGTGCAGGTGGTCAAGGGCACGGCCCTGGCTTCGGTCATCGGCTTCATCGAGCTCACCAAGGCCGGCACCATGATCACCAACGCCACCTTCCAGCCCTTCACGGTGTACGCCTGCGTGGCCCTGCTGTACTTCTGCCTGTGCGCGCCCCTGTCGGCGTGGAGCCGGGCGCTGGAGAGAAAACTACGCCATGAACGTTGACGCCATCATCGAGATCCAGGGCCTGCGCAAGCGCTTCGGCGACCTGGAGGTGCTCAAGGGCATCGACCTGTCGGTCCGTCGGGGCGAGGTCGTGGCCATCATCGGGCGTAGCGGCTCGGGTAAGAGCACGCTGCTGCGCTGCATCAACGGGCTGGAGCCGTTTCAGGAGGGAACCCTGAGCGTGGAGCAGCAGGCGCTGCGCCCGGGTGACGAGGAGGCCCTGCGCGCCTTGCGCCAGCGCGTGGGGATGATCTTCCAGGGCTTCCACCTGTTCCCGCACCTGAGCGCGGGGCGCAACGTCATGCTCGCGCCCGGTCTGGTCAAGGGCCTGCGCGGCGTTGCTGGCGAGCAGCGTGCGCGCGAGCTGCTGGCCCGCGTGGGGCTAGCGGAGAAGTTCGATGCCTATGCCGATCAGCTCTCAGGCGGGCAGCAGCAGCGAGTGGCCATCGCACGCGCCCTGGCCATGGACCCGGTGGTCCTGCTCTGCGACGAGATCACCTCGGCGCTCGACCCGGAACTCGTCGGCGAGGTGCTGAAGGTGGTGGACACGCTGGCGCAGGACGGCATGACGCTGCTCATGGTCACGCACGAGATGGCGTTTGCCCGCAAGGTGGCGCACCGCGTGGTGTTCATGCATGCCGGCCGCATCCATGAGCAGGGGCCGGCGGCCCAGCTGTTCGATCAGCCCCAGACCGAGGAGCTGCGGCAGTTCCTGTCGGCGCTGACCTGAGGGCCGGGCTCAGCGGTCCTTCCAGAACGCCCGGTGAACTTCGGCGATCTCCGCCTCGGCTTGCGGCACCGGGCCCACCACTTCCACCGCCTTCTGGCCCCGCGCGAACACCTCGCGGCAGGGCAGGTCCAGCGTGGGGTTTTCGCCGTGGTTGCCGGTGATCTCCAGCAGGCGGGACTCCGACATGCCGTACACCAGGCCGCCGATGTGGGCCCAGTACTGGGTGGCCGCGCACATCGCGCAGGGTTCCACGGTGGTCACCAGGGTGCAGCCCCACAGGAATTCCGGGCTATAACGTGCCGCGGCCTCGCGGGCCAGCACCGCTTCGGCGTGGTTGACCGTGTCCACGTTGCCCTGCTCCAGCAGCACGGTCTTGCCATCGGGCGCCACCAGCAGCGCACCGAAGGGGTGGTGGCCGGCCGCCGCCGCACGGCTCGCCACCGCACTGGTCTGCGCCAGGTGATGGCGGATCTGATCGTCGTCAAGCAAGGCAGGCTCCGGTTGCAGCGCACCGGCCCGGCGGGCGGGCCCCAGTGGTGCGCTCACTTGTACTTGATGGTGCAGCCGTAGGGCACGTTCACCGCGTTGCTGACCGGCTTGCCGGCGCGCAGTTCATCCAGCGCGGCGGCCAGCAGGTTGCGCGATGTCTTGACATCTTCGGGGTTGGCCGAGCGTTTGTCATCGATGGCGCCGTTGTACACCAGCTTGCCCGCAGGGTCGATTACGTACATGTGCGGCGTGACCTTCGCACCGTAAGCCAGGCCCACGGTGCCGGATTCGTCCATCAGGAAGCGTGTGGGGGTGGCGCCGAAGCGGGCCAGTTCCTTCTCCAGGACCTCGGGCGTCTGGTAGTCGGGGTGTCCGCTGTGGGTGGAGTTGATGCTGAGCCACACCACCTCGGCCCCGTACTTCTTCTGCAAGGCCTGCATGTTGCCGCTGCGGTAGTGCTTCTGCACGAAGGGGCAGCCGAAGTTGTGCCACTCCAGCACGACCGTCCTGCCCTTGAAGTCGGCCAGGCTCACCGGTTTGCCCGCGAGGTCTGCAGCCCGGAAGGCCGGCGCTGGCTGGCCGACGACGGCCGCGGCCCGGGCCGGTACACAAAGCAGGGCCGAGATGGCCAACGCCGCCCAGACGGCCCAGGCCCAGGTATGG
>JBIKMY010000020.1:0-13398 GCA_044358945.1 Rubrivivax sp. | reverse complement strand
TTTTCGATGCGATGCGGTGCCTCGAACAGCACCTGCTGGTCGGCACAGGCCGCCACGGCCTGCACGGCGGCGCGGCGCTCGCCACCCTTGGCTGGCAGAAAGCCCACGAAGCGAAAACCCGCGGCCGCGGCGTCACCGGCCACGCTGACCGCTGCCACTGCGCTGCTGGCGCCAGGAATGGGCACGGCGCGCAGGCCGGCCTGGCGCACCGCCGCCACCAGCAGGGCCCCGGGGTCGGAGACCGCAGGGGTGCCGGCGTCGCTGACATACGCCACGCGCCGGCCCTCGGCCAACAGGGCGATGACGCGCGCCGCGGCCGCGCTCTCGTTGTGCTCGTGCAGCGCCAGCAGCGGCTTGTCCAACCCCAGGTGGCGCAGCAGGGCGCCGGTGTGGCGCGTGTCCTCGCAGGCGATGGCGTCGGCCAGCGCCAGCACGTGCAGCGCGCGCAGGCTCAGATCGGCCAGGTTGCCGATGGGCGTGGCCACCACATACAGGGCGCCTGCCGGATACTGCTGCGCACCCGCGGCCAGGGCGGCCGCGTGCAGCAGGGTGGGGGCGTCGATGGTCAAGAGGTGGGGCGGTGTGGGCAGCCCCGGCGAGGCCGGGAACCTGGCGGAGACGGTGGCGTTGCAGCACCTGCAGCGCGCAGGGCTGCGTCTGGTGCAGCGCAATTATCGGGTGGCGCGCGGTCCGGGGGCGCGGGCCGGCGAGATCGACCTGATCATGCGCGAGCCTGACGGCACCATCGTCTTCGTGGAGGTGCGCTCCAGGGCGGCGCCCGCAGCCGGCGCGGGCCTGGGTGCCTTCGGCGGCGCGGCAGCCAGTGTGGGCGTCGTCAAGCAGCGGCGTATCGTGTTCGCGGCCCAGCACTGGTTGATGCGCCAGCCCGCACTGCCGCCTTGCCGCTTCGACGTGGTGGCCCTCGATGGCGAGCGGCTGCAGTGGCTCAAGGCAGCGTTCGATGCAGGGTGAGGGGTCCCGCTGCTCCAGACCCCGTGTCATATGATGAACAGCCATGCTCGAGCAGCGCATCCAGCAGCAATTCTTCGAGGCCGCCGACCTGCTCAGCCAGGCCGCACAGGGCTTGGCCCGGCCCGTGGCCGATGCCGTGCAGGCCTTGACGGTGTGCCTCACCAACGGGGGCAAGGTACTGGTGGCGGGCAGTGACGTGGGTGCCGGTCTGGCGCCCGTGCTGGCGGCCACGCTTACCGGGCGCTTCGAGCGGGACCGCCCGCCCTTGGCTGCCCTGGCCCTGCGCGATGACGCCTTGCAGGGCCTGGCCCAGCAGGTGCGGGCCCTGGGGCAACCGGGGGACCTGCTGCTGGTGCTGGATGCCGGCGCCGATGGCGAGCGCCTGCGAGAGGCCGCACGCCTGGCCCGGTCGCTCGACATGACGGTGGTGGCCCTGACCGGCCCCGAGGCCGGCGAATGGCGCGGCCTGCTGACCGATACCGATGTGCTGTTGACCGTGCCGCACGACCGTCCGGCCCGTGTGGCCGAGGCCCACCTGGTGGCGCTGCACGCCCTGTGCGACGCCGTTGACCTTCAACTCATGGGTGAACTGGACTCCTGATGAACACGAATGACTTTTCCCCGTCCTCTGCCGCCCGTGCTGCGCGCGTAGCTGTCCTGGCCCTTGCGGCAGCCACGGTACTGCCGGCCTGCGCCCCCGTGCTGGTGGGTGGAGCCATGGTGGGCGGTGCCCTGGCCAGCGTGGACCGCCGCACGGCTGGCACGCAGGTGGAAGACCAGTCCATCGAACTCAAGGGCGCGGCGCGGGTGCGCGAGCTCACTGGCGACCAGGCCAACGTGAGCGTGACCAGCTACAACCGCGTCGTGCTGCTGACCGGCGAGGTGCCCGATGCCGCCGCCCGCAGCACGGTGGAGCAGGCCATCGGCCGCATCGAGGGCGTGCGCTCGGTGGTCAACGAACTGGCCGTGATGGGCAAGACCACCTTGACCGCCCGTTCCAACGACGCCGTGCTGTCGGCCCGCGTCAAGGCCGGCTTCATCGATGCGAAGGACCTGCAGGTCAACACCATCAAGGTCACCACCGAGCGCGGCGTGGTCCACCTCATGGGCCGTGTCACCGAGCGCGAAGCCGCACGGGCCGTGGCGGTGGCGCGCAGCGTGCCCGGCGTGCAGAAAGTGGTGCGGGTCTTCGAGATCCTGACCGACGCCCAGTTGGCCGAGCTGTTGAACAGCTCGGGCCAGCAAGCACCGAAGAAGTGAGGCCGCGGGCGCGCTGCCCGCGGCCTCACTTCAGCCGTGTGATCAAGCTGGAGGTGTCCCAGCGGTTGCCGCCGGCGGTCTGCACGTCGGCATAGAACTGGTCCACCAGCGCGGTCACCGGCAGCTTGGCGCCGTTGCGCCGCGCTTCTTCCAGCACCAGGCCCAGATCCTTGCGCATCCAGTCCACGGCGAAGCCGAACTCGAACTGGCCGTCGACCATGGTCTTGCCGCGGTTGTCCATCTGCCAGCTTTGCGCCGCGCCCTTCCCGATGACGTCCAGCACCTGCTTCATGTCCAGCCCGGCGCGAAGGCCGAAGGCGATGGCCTCGGACAGCCCCTGCACCAGCCCGGCAATCGCGGTCTGGTTCACCATCTTGGCCAGTTGACCGGCCCCGCTGGCGCCCACCAGCGTGACGGCCTTGGCGTAGGCCATGGCCACCGGCTTCATGATGTTGAAGGCGGCCTCGTCGCCGCCGCACATCACGGTCAGCATTCCGTTGACCGCGCCAGCCTGACCACCGGAGACGGGGGCGTCCACGAAGTGCAGTCCGCGTGCCTGCGCCGCCGCGTAGAGCTCGCGTGCCCCGGAGGCGGATGCGGTGGTGTGGTCCACGAACAGCGCGCCGGGCTTCATCCCGCCGAAGGCGCCTTGATCGCCCACCGTCACCGAGCGCAGGTCGTCGTCGTTGCCGACGCAGGCGAAGACGATGTTGGCGCCTTGCGCCGCCTGCGCGGGGGTGGGTGCCGAAGTGCTGCCGTTGCCGCCGTACTCGGCCACCCACGCAGCGGCCTTGGCGGCGGTGCGGTTGTACACCGTCACCTGGTGCCCGGCCCGCGCCAGGTGGCCGGCCATGGGATAGCCCATCACGCCCAAGCCGAGAAAGGCCACGCGCTGCGGGGCCACGGGTTCGTAGGTCTTGGAACTCAAGGTGTGTTCTCCGTTCAAATTCTGGATGGCTTGTCGGGGCTACCCGCCTGAAGGGCGTGGTATTCGGTGTCTCTCATCACGCGCAGGTGCTCGGTGCCGCGGGCCAGGTTGGTCTGGCCGCTGCGCTTGCCGTTCAACTTGATCTGCAGCCGCAGGTCGTTGACCGAATCCGCGTTGCGCATGGCGTCCTCGTAGCTGACGGCGCCGGCCTCGTACAGCTCGAACAGGGCCTGGTCGAAGGTTTGCATGCCGATCTCGCGCGAGCGCTTCATCACTTCCTTGACCTCGGCCACCTCGCCCTTGAAGATGAGGTCGGTCACCAGGGGCGAGTTCAGCAGGATTTCCACTGCGGCCACGCGGCCTTGGCCGGCCTCACGCGCCAGCAGTCGCTGGGAGACGATGGCCTTGACGTTCAGCGACAGGTCCATCAGCAGCTGAGGCCGCCGCTCTTCAGGAAAGAAGTTGACGATGCGGTCCAGCGCCTGGTTGGCGTTGTTGGCGTGCAAGGTGGCCAGGCACAGGTGGCCGGTCTCCGACAGCGCGATCGCCTGGTCCATGGTCTCGCGGTCTCGGATCTCGCCCATCAGGATCACGTCGGGCGCCTGGCGCAGCGAGTTCTTCAGCGCCACCGCCCAGTCGTCCGTGTCCAGGCCCACCTCGCGCTGCGTGACGATGCAGTTCTTGTGGCTGTGGACGAACTCGATCGGGTCTTCCACGGTGACGATGTGGTCCTGGGCGTTCTCGTTGCGCCAGTCCACCATCGCGGCCATCGTGGTGGTCTTGCCCGAGCCCGTGCCCCCGGCCAGCACGACCAGCCCGCGCTTGGACATCACCACATCCTTCAGGATGGGGGGCAGGCCCATGCCGTCGAGGGTGGGGATTTCGGTGGGGATCACCCGCAGCACCAGCCCGACCCGGCCCTGCTGCAGGAACGCGTTGACCCGGAAGCGCCCCAGCCCCGCTGGCGAGATGGAGAAGTTGCACTCCTTGGTGCGCTCGAAGTCGGCGGCCTGACGGTCGCTCATCACCGCGCGGGCCAGCTGCACCGTGTGCGCGGCCGTCAAGGCCTGCGGGCTGAGCTTGACGACCTTGCCGTCCACCTTGATGGCGGGTGGGAAGTCGGCCGTGAGGAACAGGTCCGAGCCCCGCCGTGCCAGCATCAGCTGCAGCAGATCGGTGACGAACTTCGAGGCCTGATCAACTTCCATGGCGCGGTGCGGGGTTCGGGGCGGCAGTCGGGTGCGGGCGGCAAGCCAGGCCTCAGCCCGGGAAGTTCTCCGGGATCTTCGCCTTGGAGCGTGCTTCGGCGGTCGTGATGAGGTTGCGCCGCACCAGATCCGCGAGGTTCTGGTCCAGCGTCTGCATGCCCACGCCCTGGCTGGTCTGGATGGCCGAGTACATCTGCGCCACCTTGTTCTCACGGATCAGGTTGCGCACCGCCGGGGTGCCCAGCAGGATCTCGTGCGCCGCCACCCGGCCCGAGCCGTCCTTGAGCTTGCACAGGGTCTGCGAGATGATGCCCACCAGGCTTTCGGAGATCATGGCGCGCACCATGTCCTTCTCTGCGGCGGGAAAGACGTCGATCAACCGGTCCATGGTCTTGGCGGCCGAGCTGGTGTGCAGCGTGCCCAGCACCAGGTGGCCCGTCTCGGCGGCCGTGATGGCCAGGCGGACGGTTTCCAGGTCACGCAACTCGCCCACCAGGATGGCGTCTGGGTCTTCGCGCAGCGCCGCGCGCAGGGCGTTGTTGAAGCTCAGCGTGTGCGGCCCGACCTCGCGCTGGTTGACCAGGCACTTCTTGCTCTCGTGCACGAACTCGATGGGGTCTTCCACCGTCAGCACATGGCCGTACTCAGTCTCGTTGAGGTGGTTGATCATTGCCGCCAGGGTGGTGCTCTTGCCCGAGCCCGTGGGGCCGGTGACCAGGATGAGCCCGCGCGGCTTCAGGGCCAGATCCGCAAAGATCTTGGGCGCATTGAGCTGCTCCAGCGTCAGGATCTTGCTGGGGATGGTGCGGAACGCCGCGCCCGCGCCGCGGTGCTGGTTGAAGGCATTGACGCGAAAGCGCGACAGACCCTGGATCTCGAAGCTGAAATCACAGTCCAGCGTTTCCTCATAGTGCTTGCGCTGGGAGTCGTTCATGATGTCGTACACCATGTCGTGCACCTGCTTGTGGTCCAGGGGCTCGACATTGATGCGACGCACGTCGCCATGGACCCGGATCATGGGCGGCAAGCCCGCGGACAGGTGCAGGTCGGAGGCCTTGTTCTTGACCGCGAAAGCCAGCAGCTGGGTGATGTCCATGGGCGACGGTTTATCCTGCGTTCGCAAGGGCCCGGCTGACCGGGCCGCAAGGTTTCAGACGATCGAATCATTATGACCACGCTTGAACAGCGCCTGGCCGGGGTGCGCCAGCGCATCGCTCAGGCTTGCCTGGCGGCCCACCGCGACCCCGCCGGCGTGAGCCTGCTGGCCGTGAGCAAGCTGCAGCCGGCGCAGGCCGTGCGCCAGGCCCAGCAGGCCGGCCAGCGGGCCTTTGGCGAGAACTATGTCCAGGAGGCGCTGGACAAGATGGCGGCGCTGGCGGACCTGCGCGCGGCCCTGGAGTGGCACCTGATCGGCCCGCTGCAGAGCAACAAGACCCGGTCCGTGGCCGAGGCCTTCGACTGGGTGCATTCGGTGGACCGCCTGAAGATCGCGCAGCGCCTGTCGGAGCAGCGCCCGCCCGGGCTGCCGCCGCTGAACATCTGCCTGCAGGTCAACATCAGCGGCGAAGCCAGCAAGAGCGGCCTGGCGCCTGAGGAATTGCCGGACGTGGCCCGCGCGGCCGCCGCCCTGCCGCGCCTGCGGCTGCGCGGCCTGATGGCCATTCCGGAGCCGGCGCAGGGCCTCGAGGCGCAGCGGGCCCCGCTGCGCGCGCTGCGGCTGCTGCAGCAGCAGCTGCAGGCGCAGGGGCTGGACCTGGACACTCTGTCCATGGGCATGAGCGACGACCTGGAGGCGGCTGTGGCCGAGGGCTCGACGATGGTGCGCGTGGGCACGGCCGTCTTCGGGGCGCGCTCGCGGGGCGCCGCGTGACCGTGCGCCGGGGCCGCGCCGCTGGCGGTGAGCGCTGCGTGCCCGCCCTGAGCCGCCGCGGCTTCCTGGTGGCCGGGTCGGTGGCCACCGGGGCGTTGCTGGTGGGCTGCGGGGTGGCGCCTGCGGCGCGGCTGGGCGAGTCGGCAGATTTCCCTTCAGCACCCGGTGAGGTGGCGCTCAACGGCTGGGTGAAGATCACGGCCGATGGGCGCATCACCGTGGCCGCACCGCGCGCCGAGATGGGCCAGGGCGTGCACACCGCGCTGGCCTTGTTGGTGGCTGAGGAGCTGGAGGCCGATTGGGCGCGGGTGCAAGTCCAGCCCACGCCCGTGGGCGCGCTCTATTCCAACACCGCGCTGCTGCTGAACGCCTCGCCCTTCGACATGGACGACGAGGGCTGGGGGGCCCGCACCACGGCCGCCGCCTTGCAGTGGGCCGGGCAGGCCTTGTCGCTGCACGCCACGGGTGGGTCCTCCAGCGTACGTGATGCATGGGGGCCGCTGCGCCTGGCCGGCGCCACCGCCAAGGCCCTGCTGCTGCAGTCCGCGGCGCAGCGCTGGCAGGTCCCGCTGGCCGACTGCCGCGCCGAGGGCGGCCGGGTGCGCCATGGGGCAACGGGCCGCGTGCTGGACTACGGCGACCTGGCTGAAGCCGCCGCCCGCCTGAAGCCGCCGGCCGAGGTGGTGCTGAAAGATCCAGCCCGTTTCCGTCTCATCGGGCGCGAAGGCGTGTCGCGACTGGATGCGGGCGCGTCCGTGGCCGGCCGTACGGTCTACGGGGCCGACGTGCGCCTGCCCGGGCTGTGTTTCGCGGCCATCCACCATGCGCCCACCCTGGGCGGGGGCGTCGTGTCCTTTGACGCCGCGTCCACCCTGCAGCGGCCGGGTGTGCGGGCTGCCTTCGCCCTGGAGGACCAGGCCGCCGTGGCGGTGGTGGCCGACAGCTTCTGGCGCGCCCACAGCGCACTGCAGGCCGCGCTGGCCGCGGGTGCCGTGGTCTGGCGCGACGGCCCGCACGCGGCCTTGTCCACCCCGGCGCTGCGCGAGCAACTGCGCACGGCGCTGCAGGGGACGGATACGGGCTTTGGTTTCCGCAGCCAGGGCGACGCGCAGGCGGCCATGGCCGCCGCCACGGGCCCGCCCGTCGAGGCGGTGTACGAAGTGCCCTTTCTGGCCCACGCGGCGCTGGAGCCCGTCAACTGCACCGCCCAGGTGGCCGACGGGCGGGTGACGCTGTGGTGCCCGACCCAGGTGCCCATCCTGGCGCGTCTGCAGGCCGCGCGCACCGCCCGGGTGTGGCCCTCCAGGGTGACGCTGCACATGACGGCGCTGGGCGGCGGCTTTGGCCGCCGGCTGGAGGTGGACATGGTGGAAGAGGCCGTGGCCATCGCCCAGCGCTTGCCGGGCGTGCCCGTGCAGTTGCAGTGGACGCGCGAGGAGGACTTCCGCCACGACCGCTTCCGCCCGGCCGCGATGGCCTCCTTCCGCGCCGCCCTGGACGCACGCGGCCGCCCGCAGGCCTGGGTGAACCGCGTGGCCGCGCCCTCGGTGACGCAGTCCTTCTCCGACCGCCTGGCGGGCCTGTCCACGCCGGCGGTGCCCGACAAGTTCCAGGCCGAGGGCGCCTTCGACCTGCCCTACGAGATCCCGCACCTGAGTGTGCGCCAACTTCTCGTGAAGACGCCGGTGCCGGTGGGCTACTGGCGTAGCGTCGGCCATTCCTACAATGCCTTCTTCACCGAATGCTTCCTGGACGAGCTGGCGGCCGCTGCCGGGCAGGACCCGCTGGTCTACCGCCGCGTGTTGCTGGAACGCCACCCCCGCCACCGTGCGGTGCTGGACCTGGCGGCCGAGAAGGCGGGCTGGGGCATACCGCTGGCAGCGGGCCGGGCGCGCGGCTTGGCGCTGCATGCCAGTTTCGGCTCCATCTGCGCCCAGGTGGCCGAGGTCTCGCTGCAGGACGGCCAGCCGCGCGTGCACCGGGTGGTGTGCGCCGTGGACTGCGGCGTCGTGGTGCACCCGACCAGCGCGCGCGCCCAGATGGAGGGGGCCGTGGCGTTCGGCCTGACCGCCGCGCTGATGGGCGAGATCACCTTCAAGGACGGCCACATCGAGCAGTTCCGCTTCGATCAGCAGGACGTCCTGCGCCTGGCGCAGATGCCGTCAGTGGAGACTCACTTCTTTCCCAGTGCCCGCCCACCCGGCGGCTTGGGTGAGGTGGGCGTGCCACCGATCGCGCCGGCCGTGGTCAACGCCCTGGCGGTGCTGACCGGGCAGCGCATTCGGCGCCTGCCCATCCGGCTCAATTCAGATACATCCCCAGGTACCGCCGTCCGCGGCTGACGGTGGCCGGGTCCGGGCAGGCATCGAACCATTCCACCAGTTGCACCCGGGCCTTCTCGCGCCACTCGGCCTTGTCGCGCAACACCACTTCCAGCAACTGGTCGAAGGCGGCGTTGAAGTCGCCCTCGTAGGCGTGGATCGAGGCCAGGGCGAAGCGGGCCTCGAAATCCTTGCCGTTGGCGGCGACGCGTACGGCCAGCGCGGCCGGATCACCCTGCGGACGGTTGCGCGCCAGCTCCAGGCGCTTGAGCAGCCCGGCGTGGCGGTCCTTGCGCTCGGCTTCGGGCACGGCCTGCAGGATTTGTTCGGATTCCTCCAGATCACCACGGGCGATCACGCGCTCGGCCAGGTCCAGCAGCACGGCGGCGTTGTCGGGTTCGTAGCTCAGGGCTTCGCGCAGCAGGGCCTCGGCGGTCTCGGCGTCGGGCGCCTGCTCGGCTTCCTGGCGGATCTGCTCGGCCTCGGACACCTGCGGGCCCAGGTGCTTGTCCAGGAACTGGCGGATCTGCCCCTCAGGCTGCGCGCCCATGAACTGGTCTACCGGCCGACCGCCGACGAACAGCACCACCAGCGGAATGCTGCGGATCTGCAGCGCGGCCGAGATCTGCGGCGCCTCGTCGGTGTTGAGTTTGGCCAGCACGAAGCTCCCGCCATAGGCCTGCACCAGTTTTTCCAGCACCGGCTTCAGGTTGCGGCAGGGCCCGCACCAGGGCGCCCAGCAGTCCAGCAGCACCGGCACCTCGAGCGAGCGCTCGAGCACGGTCTGGCGGAAGTCGGCCTCGGTGACGTCGAAGGACAGGTCCTGCGGCGCAGGGGCGGCGGGCAAGGTCGGGTCGGTGGTGAACATGGCGATTTCCTTCTTCAACCCAGTTTCACACCCAGGCGGGTGATGACGGGGCCCCAGCGCCTGACGTCGCCCTCGATGAAGCGGCGGAAGGCCTCGGGCGTGCCACCCACGGCGGTGAGGCCGGCGTTGTCCAGCACTTGGCGCACGGCGGCGTCCTTGAGCAGCTCGGTCACATCCGTGGCCACGCGCTGGGCCACGGCGTCAGGCAGGCTGGTGGGCCCCACCAGGCCGTTCCAGGCCAGGGCCTCGACGTTGGGGTACCCGGCCTCGGCCATGGTGGGCAGGTCCTTCAGGCTGTCGGGCCGCTGGGCGCTGGTGACGGCCAGCAGCCGCGCCTTGTTGTTGCGCACGTGCGGCAGCAGGGCCGGGGCCACCATGAAGGTGAGCTGGGCCTCGCCCTGGGCCACGGCCAGGGCGGCGGGTGGTGAGCCGTTGAAGGGCACGTGCGTCGCGGCAAAACCGGCCTCGGACAGCAGCAACTCCATGGTCAGGTGGGCCGAGCTGCCGTTGCCCAGCGACGAGTAGTTCACCTTGCCGCCCTGCGCCTTGGCCCAGGCCACCAGCTCGGCCACGTTGCGCGCCGGCACATCGGCGTTGACCGCCAGCACGTTGGGCTGGCTGGTGGTCATGACGATGGGCTTGAGGTCTTTGGCGGGGTCGTACGGCGTCTTGGCGTACAGGAAGGGTGCGTAGGCCAGCGGGCCGTTGAAGCCGATGCCCAGGGTGTGGCCGTCGGTGGCCTTGGCCACGGCGTCCATGCCCAGCATGCCGCCGGCGCCAGGCTTGTTCTCGATGACCACGGGCTGGCCCCAGCGTGCGGCCAGCTTGTCGCTCATGGCGCGCACGATCAGGTCCAGCGAACTGCCCGGGCCCGTGGGCACCACGATCTTCACGGGGCGGCTGGGCCAGGCGGCCTGGGCCGCGGCGGGCCGGGTGGTCACTAGGGCGGCTGAGGCGGCCGAAGCGGCGGTCAAGGCCAGGAGGTGGCGGCGGTGCAGGCGCATGGGCGGGTCTCGTCGGGGTTGAAGGGTGACGGGCCCGTACTGTAGTGTGCGGGCTGCCACGCGGGCGGGTCACGGTCACGAATCCGTGCGACGATCGCGCCGTCAACTCCCTTGTGCTGTCCGGGTTTCCGCCATGTCACGCGTTCTCAAAGTCCTGGCCGTCCTGGCTGCCGCCCTGATCATGCTGGTGTCGCTGTGGTTCTGGGCCGCCCTGTCCTGGAGCTATTCCAGCGGCGAACGCGCCGGCTGGGTGCAGAAGCTCTCCCACAAGGGCTGGATCTGCAAGACCTGGGAGGGGGAGCTGGCGCTGGTGTCACTGCCCGGAAGTGCCGTGGAGAAGTTCTACTTCACGGTGCGGGACGAGGCCGTGGCGCAGCAGATCATGAAGGCCATGGGCAAGCGCGTGAGCCTGCATTACGAAGAGAAGGTGGGCCTGCCCACCACCTGCTTTGGCGAGACACGCCATTTCGTCACCAAGGTTGAGATCACGCCGGACATTCCCTTGGGCCCTGGCGTGTCGCTGTCTTCGGGGGCGCCGTCAGCGGAAGCGCCCGGCGCGCGCGCACCGGCCCCTGCGGCACCGGCCCCGGCCATGCCCGCTTCCCGCTGAGGTGCAGGTCACGGATACAGCCCGCGCATCTCACGCGCGCTGAGGATGCGCTCGCAGGCCACGGCAAAGGTGGCCGTGCGCAGCGACATCCGCCGCCACCCCCCGTGCTGTTCGGCTGTCTCCCAGATGTGCTGGAGGGCCTGCACCAGGATGCGGTCCAGCCGCAGGTTGATTTCGTCCTCGCTCCAGAAGAAGGAGCTGAAGTCCTGCACCCATTCGAAGTAGCTCACGGTCACGCCGCCGGCGTTGCAGATGACGTCGGGCACCACCAGCACGCCGCGCTCGGTGAGCACGTCGTCGGCCGCGGGCAGGGTGGGCCCGTTGGCGCCTTCCAGCACCAGGCGGGCTTGCAGCCGCTGTGCCCGTGATGGCGTGATCTGGCCTTCCAGCGCGGCCGGGATCAGGATGTCGCAGGGCACGTCCCAGAAGGCCTCAGCCGCCATGCGCTGGGCCCCCTGAAAGCCACCCACCCCGCCAGTGCGCTGGACATGCGGCATCAGCTCCGCCAGGTCCAGTCCGGCCTCCTCGTAGACCGTGCCCGTGTGGTCCTGGACCGCCACGATGCGGGCGCCCGCCTGCTGGAACAACTCCGCCGCGGCCGAGCCCACGTTGCCGAAGCCCTGCACGGCCACCCGCGCGCCTTCCAGCGGCAGGGCGATGCGGCGCGCCGCATCGCGCCCGCAGACGAACACGCCGCGCCCCGTGGCCTTCACGCGCCCGAGCGAGCCGCCCAGTTGCAGCGGCTTGCCCGTCACCACGCCCGTGGCCGTGGCCCCGATGTTCATGGAGTAGGTGTCCATCATCCAGGCCATCACCTGGGCGTTGGTGTTCACGTCGGGCGCCGGAATGTCCTGCTGCGGGCCGATGACCACGCCAATCTCGCTGGTGTAGCGGCGCGTCAGCTTCTCCAGTTCTTTCAAGGACAGTTGCTTCGGCTCCACCCGGATCCCGCCCTTGGCGCCACCGAAAGGCAGGTTCACGGCCGCGTTCTTGATGCTCATCCACGCGGCCAGCGCCATCACCTCCTCCAGCGACACCTCCGGGTGGTAGCGCACGCCGCCCTTGCCCGGTCCGCGCGTGAGCGAGTGCTGCACGCGGTAACCCTCGAAGTGGGCGATGCGGCCGTCGTCCATTTCGATGGGCACGTCCACGATCAGGCAGCGCTTGGGCCGGCGCAGCGTCTCGGCCCAGCGCGACAGGCGGCCGAGGTAGGGCAGCACGCGATCGATCTGCGAGAGGTAGGTGGTCCAGGGGCTGTCCGGCCCGGGGTGGACGTAGGACAAAGAGGCGAGAGGAAAGGCCGTTGCGGCGGTATCTGGTGGGTTGCGCATGAGAGGGTTCCGCTGCAAGCGTGAGGTTCCGCGCAATCGTGCTGACGGGGCCTGTGCAAGCTCACTTCCCCCACAATGAAGTTCCCTTGTTTGCTGGAGCCGGCATGTCTGCAACATCCCCCGCCACCCCCGTGGCCTTCGTGACGGGCGGCGCCCGCGGCATCGGGCTGGCCTGCGGACGGTGGTTCCTGGACCATGGCTACCACGTGGCCCTGATCGACATCGACGCCGCCACCCTGGCCCGCACCGACGCCGAACTGGCCGACCCGCAGCGCGTGCTCACGGTATATGCCGATGTCTCCAAGCCTGACCAGGTGGAGGCCGCCGTCGCCCGTGTGGTCGAGCGCTTCGGCCGCATCGACGCCCTGGTGAACAACGCCGGCGTGGCCGTGTTCAAGAAGATCGGCGAGACCACCTGGGCCGACTGGCGCTACGTGATGGACACCAACCTGGATAGTGCCTTCCTGTGCACCCAGGCCTGCGCGGCGGTGATGCTGCGCACGGGTGGCGGCGCGGTGGTCAACATCGCCTCCATCTCCGGCCTGCGCGCCAGCACCATGCGCGTGGCCTACGGCACCAGCAAGGGCGCCATCATCCACCTGACCAAGCAGCAGGCCATCGAGCTGGGCGACGCCGGCATCCGGGTGAACTGCGTGGCCCCCGGACCGGTGGACACCGAGATGGCCAAGCTGGTGCACACGGTGGCCATCCGCAGCGATTACCACGACACCATCCCGCTGAACCGCTGTGCAGCCCCGCGGCGAGCTACGTCAATGGCCAGACGCTGGCCGTGGATGGCGGCTTCGACGCCAGCGGGGTGGGCCTGCCCACGTTGCGCGCCGGGGGCCTGCAGCAGCGGGGCTGAAGGGGGTAGCCGCGCGCTCGACTACAGCGCCCCGGCCCAGCGGGGCAGGAACAGCGCCAGCTCGGGCACGAAGGTCACCAGCAGCAGCGATGTTCCCATCGCCGCCACCATCCACAGCACCCAGCGTGTGGTGGACTCGATGGTGCAGCCGGCAATGCGGC